>JBKJVA010000009.1:0-11523 GCA_046589675.1 Usitatibacteraceae bacterium | reverse complement strand
GAAATCAGGAATATTGACCAAGAGTACTCCGGGAGAAAAGTTTCAACTAATAATGGGGGCAGTTTACGCCGATTCGAGTTTGACGACTGTAAATTTGTGTAAGCTGTTGATTATTTTGCATTATATTTTTTGCTGATCGCCGCGTCTTTCGGCTGTGTTGGGTAATTCTGCTTCTGCGGTGCCCGTCAGGAAACGAACATCGTTATGCGGGTGGGAAATCTCGATGCCTTCCTTTCGAAATGCGTTCAACACATCGAGAAAAATCCCGGAACGGAGCGAACCTTGTCCTTCCGCGGCGTCGCGTATCCAGGTAGTCAACTCAAGCTCGATGCCGCTGTCGCCGAGATTCTTGATCCATACCGACGGCGCTGGCATCGCCAGTACCCGCGGTTGCGCGATACCTGCCGCATGCAACAACGCAATCGCGCAATCGATATCGCTTTGGTAGGCAATGCGCATGGACGTTTTGACCGCAACCACGGAATCGGTGTACGAATGATTTAGCACCATGTTACTGATGATGCTGTCGTTGGGAATGATGGCCTCCGTACCGTCGAGGCCGCGCACAACTGTGTAGCGTGCCTTGATGTCAGACACGACGCCGTGACGATCATTGATTGTCACCAAGTCACCGGGACGAATAGAGCGGTCGAGCAGTATGACGAACCCGCTCACATAATTGCTGGCGATTTTTTGCAGTCCCAGCCCCAAGCCGACGCCGAGTGCACCACCGAACACCGAAAGCGCGGTGATATCAATGCCCAATAACGGCAGTGCGATCAGAATGGCGATCACAAACGCGAGTGCACGAATCAGCTTACCGGCAAATACACGCATGCTGGTATCAAGGCTTTGCGCCTTCATCACGCGGTTTTCAATGACAACCGATAGCGAGAGCGTAATGACCAGGGTAAGAAGCAATGACAGCACCCCGTGGATCACCAGCAGCAACGTGATCTTTTGTTTGCCGATGCTGAAGCTGACGTCTTCAAGAGCCGCATTTATCTCGGGTAGCAAGCCGGTGAGATACAAGGCTGCAATGCCCCAGACCGTAAAGGCGATGGCACGTTCCGACGCCTTCAACAGCGGGCTCATCGGAAACAAGTGGCGCAGCAGATAGAGCGAAAGCCGGATCAATGCGAACGAGGCGACCAGCAGTACCGCTACGCTCAAAATGGGTACCGGGTGCCATTTGGCGAAAGCGACTTTCCCCAACCAAATGAACATCATTGCAAATACCGGTAGCAACAGTCGCTGCACGCTACCCGCGCCTATTTTCAAAGCGCCGGGTTCAAAATGAGCCGGGATTTTCCCACGTACGAGCCGCGCCAGTGCCCACGCGAACACAAAACCCAATACGATGACAGCGAGTTGATCCCAACCCGGTGGTGTCCCGAGCTGGTTCATCAGGATATCGAAATTCTGCGAAAAGTTTTGCACAGTGCCCCAGGCAGGCGACGAAACTGGTCGAACGTTATTTTGTCCGTTCCATGACGGCTGCGAAAAAACCATCGGTTGCGTGTTGCTGCGGACTCAAACGAAAGTAGATGCCCTGGTTCTTGATCGGCACTTTCAAGCGCTCGAAAATCTTGTTGACATCAATCAGTTTGAATTGGGGATGCTTGGCGAGAAACGCCTCGGCAATCGTTTCGTTTTCCTCAGTCAGAAAACTGCAGGTCGCATACACCAGCCTGCCGCCCGGTTTGACTAACCGCGCCGCAGATTGGAGGATGGAAGCTTGTTTGATGTTCAACTCGGCCAGTGCCTGCTCAGACTGACGATATTTCAAGTCGGGATTACGGCGCAGCGTGCCCAAACCGGTACAGGGCGCATCGACCAATACGCGATCAATCTTTCCTGCCAGCCGTTTGATCTTGGTGTCGTTTTCGGAATCAATTTTTTGCGGCATCACATTCGACAGGCCAGACCGCTTCAGCCTGGGGCCAAGGTTAGTGAGACGCTTCTCGGAAACGTCCATCGCATAGACGCGGCCGGTGGAGCCCATCATCGCCGCCAGCAACAGCGATTTGCCACCTGCACCGGCACAAAAATCGACCACCATTTCGCCGCGTTTGGGCTCCATCAACATACCGAGCAGTTGGCTGCCCTCGTCCTGCACTTCGATGAAACCCTCCAGAAAGGCGGGATGTTTGGCCAGCGCTACTTTGGTTTCCAGGCGGATGCCGATCGGCGACCACGGCGTCGCGGCACAGACAATGCCATCGCGCTGCAACAGCTTCATCACGGCGTCGCGCTTCGCTTTAGCGGTATTGACGCGCAGATCCAGCGGGGCAGGATTCATCATGCTGTGACCGAGCGCGAGAATATCCTTATCACTGATGACGTTTTTGAGGCGTGCGATCACCCAATCGGGTAATTCCGCCTCGATGCCCAATGAAGTTTTCTTGGGAACGAATGAGCGGCTGTCAGCGAGCCATGTAATTTCGGCCTTTTTCAACACGTTCGTCAATTCGCGCGAACTCATCCCCTGATACCGCGTCAGTGCCAGCAAGGCCATCTTGCGCGGCACGCCGTCGGTAGCGATCGCCTCGATGGCGCGACGATGGCGCAATACCGCGTATACCGTCTCGGCAATGATGGCGCGGTCGCGCACGCCAAGCTTGGCGTGTTCCTTGAAAAATCGCTTTAGCTGAACATCGGCCGGCGACGTGAGGGGCAACACGATTGTCAGCGCTTCGACCAGCGTATTGAATTGGGCAGGAGTAAATGACATCAGGAATGGGTGGCGCTCAGGAAGGCGTCTTTAAGGATGCTTCAACCCGACATTATGGCGTAGAGCTGATGGTTGTCGCAATCAATTCCGCTGGGAATCGGTCCAGGAAGAACTTCAGCTTTATCGGCAGATAGTGATGTTTAGGTGATAACCACACCTCATAGCCATCGCGGGGCTCACTGGTTTCGCGGACTAAATGCAGCGTTTCTACGGGTCCAAGACGGGTTTCCAGGATCGACTCACCGACCTTTTTGAAGGTATAGCGATTGAGTCCTCGCGCGTTGGTCACCACGATGGTGAGCCGATCTTCGGCGGTGCGCAGTTTTGCCGCTTCAATGGCCAGTTGAAACAAAAAACTCTGGGTGTCCTGCAAATTCGGCGGCATGGGCAGTTGTTTGGACTCTGTGCCGCGCGACAACTTGATTTCCTTGGTTGCCCGCATAAATTCGGCGGTTTCGGCTGCCCGGTCCCCGCGTCGGATACTGAACAGGGCTGGTTCGATGCCGGCGGCAGTCACGATGCCGGAACTTTTTTGGGTGATCGTGCCGACGAAAATATCCACAAAAAAACCTGACGCGCTAATGGTGCTCTCAAACGTGTACTTATCCCCATTGCGTTTCCAGGTGTAATGAGCCACGCCATCGGCGACGCTGGTGGAGGCGTTGTAGGAAATAGACACGCGGCTGGGAAGCTCCATCGCAGGGGCCGCTTCCGGGACCGAGGCTGGTGCACCAACCGCCAAAGGTGTTTCGGCTACGACTGATGGTATTTCGGGCCCGGCGGGGTGGGGCGCTAGTCCAGCCGTGACTGCGGGCACCCCCGCACCCGCGCCTGCCAAGTCGGCGTCAACTTGATCTCCAGACGCAGGACGCTCGACGGCAATGGCGTTTTCGGGCGCTGTAAACGCAGCTTGCGACTTCGGTGTAGGTAAAGGCCGGGGCGCACGCTCACGAGCGCGCCTGGGCGCGGCCCGACTGGGAGTCGGCTTCACGAAGTCTGCAGCCGCAGTTGATTCCGATGTCGCCGATGGGTTCAACACGGCACTGAAGGTGATCGCCCTGGGCTCTTGCCAACCGGCGAACCAGATGGGCGTGCCAACCGTGGCAACAATATGCATCGCAACAGACAAGCCCAGTGCGACCATTAGCGCCCGATGCGTGCGCAACCATGTCATCTCGCGCAACAATTGCGTCACCGTGAGCTTATTGCTGCCGGGCATTATTCGGTGTGCAGCGTCACCAGCATCTGCTCAACCGACGCACCGTTCGCCTCTTCAAATACGATTTTTACGGGCAAATAGTATTTTGTCTTAGCCAGCCACAGGTGCGCTCTGGATTCGCCTTCCTTTGCGTCGCGTGCGTAGTAAACCGTGGGAATATTCTGCTTGTTTACCGTCAGCACCGGCTCTCCCTGCTTGCGGTAATTGTAAAGTTCCGCTTTCTTGCCTTGACTCATCCGCAGACTTACCTCCTTCGTGCGCGGACTGCTGAACATAAATTGATACATGGCAGATATCCGATCTTGCGTGCCGGCAGGTAAATCGAATTTTTCACTCTCGC
This sequence comes from Usitatibacteraceae bacterium, assembly GCA_046589675.1. Lineage (GTDB taxonomy): Bacteria > Pseudomonadota > Gammaproteobacteria > Burkholderiales > Usitatibacteraceae > UKL13-2. The sequence continues at coordinate 7,230 of JBKJVA010000009.1, read as the reverse complement.
CAGCGTGGTGCGAGATTATCTGATGCTCATTCCAATCGAACACCGCCGAAATGTTTTTCTTCTGGTCATCGCGACGCGTAAATTGGTAATTGTTAGGCTTGAGACCGCCTGCATCGACTGTGCCTTCCGAAGTGATCGTCAGTTGGTCGCGCAGTAACAGACGCAATGGCCCTGCCGTTTCGGTTTCGGAAACGATCTTGTAATGGTCGCCGGCACGGGTGAACCGCTCTTCAATGGTGCCGATCCAGATGCCGGCTTTATACAGCTTGTAGGTTGCCTTTACTGTCGTCGGGGTGTAGTGGCCAAACTGCGCTATTACCGCGTACGAGGTGCCGACCAACGGAGTAGCGGGCAAGCAAAAAATGCAGGTAAGCACTATCGTGCACAAACGCATCATGTTTTCATTCCTTCGGCACGAGAAACGGTTGATTCCCAATACGTGTAGAAACGTCTAAATCACGAATCTCGACGACACCATTGGCATTGACAACGACCCGGCCTTCAGCGAGCCAGCGAAGCGCTTGCGGATAAATTTGGTGTTCGACCGCCAAAACGCGTTGCCCGAGCGCAGCTTCGTCGTCTCCCGGCAACACTGGCACCGCTGCCTGCACGATCACCGGACCGTGATCAAGCCGCGGGACTACAAAATGCACCGTCGCACCGTGATTTTTTACCCCTGCAGCCAGCGCCTGACGGTGCGTGTGCAGGCCTGGGAACGCAGGCAGCAGTGAAGGGTGGATATTGAGAATACGCTGCGGGTAACGGTTGACAAATCCTTCCGTCAACACCCGCATAAAGCCTGCCAGTACGATGTAGTCAGGCGCGAACCGGTCAATCGTGTTGGCGAGTGCGGCATCGAAGGTTTCTCGCGATGCATGTGACTTGTGATCGACTACGCAGGTGGTGACGCCGCGTTGTGAGGCCGACACCAGACCGGACGCGTCTGGGCGGTTACTGATGACTGCCTTGATGGTTAAGGGTAATCCGGCATCAAGGATTGCATCCATGTTTGAGCCGCGACCGGAGATAAGGATAACGATGGATTTCACGGCGCGCATCCCGGCGGACAATTAGAAAGGCAAACTCTAGAACTGGCGAGGCTTTCTGGCCATTTTGCCTCCGCAACCCGCACCAGTGCTAGACATAGCATGGTTTCAAACAACGATAGTCTGTGCTTCGTCCGCAACGCGCGCGCGTATGCTACCGATCGTGAAGACGGTTTCGCCAGACGCCTGTAAATGCGCTTTGGCAGTTGCCGCGTTTTCTTTATCAACGATGACGACCATGCCGATGCCGCAGTTAAAAGTGCGCGCCATCTCGGTTGCATCGACCTTACCCTGCTGCTGAAGCCATGCGAACACGGGTGGTGCGACCCACGTTTCTGTTTCGACCACCGCAATCACGGACTTGGGTAATACGCGCGGGATATTTTCGGTCAGGCCGCCGCCGGTAATGTGAGCCATGCCTTTTACCATTGCCGGGTATGCCGCCATCAAAGCGAGCACGGGCTTCACATAGATACGCGTGGGTGCCAGCAAATCGATCGCCAATTGCTTGTTGTTATCGGCATGAAGGTCAACGCCGGATCGCTCGATAATTTTGCGTATCAGCGAATAACCGTTCGAATGCGCGCCGCTTGAGGCCAGGCCGAGCACCACATCACCGGGCACGATGCTTTGCCCGGTGATAATGTTTTCTTTCTCGATAAGCCCTACCGCGAAACCAGCAAGGTCGTATTCGCCTTCCGGATACATCGAAGGCATTTCGGCCGTTTCGCCGCCAATCAACGCGCAACCCGCCAATTCACAGCCGTAGGCAATGCCTTTGACCACATCGGTTGCAACCGCGACGTCAAGCTTGCCGCACGCGAAATAATCGAGAAAGAAAATCGGCTCGGCACCTTGCACCAAAATATCGTTCACACTCATCGCCACCAGATCCTGGCCGACTGTGTCGTGCTTGTTCAAATGGAACGCGAGTTTGAGTTTGGTGCCAACGCCATCTGTGCCCGAGACCATCACCGGGTTTTTGAATTTTTTCGAGACCTCCACTAGAGCACCGAAGCCACCAATACTGCCGAGCACTTCCGGACGCATGGTGCGTTTGGCGAATGGCTTGATGTTTTCGACGAGCTGGTCACCGGCGTCGATATCGACGCCGGCTTCTCTGTAGGTCAGTGGGGCGAGGGAATTTGTCATGGCCAGTGCACCTCAGCCAATACTTAGGGCTGCGGCGGGTAATGGGTTACGATGCGGAAAACGAACACCGGAATTTTACTGGAAATGTCCTCTCACCGCCCCTCAGACCCCGACACGACGCCGGCCTTTCTTAGCCGATTGCGCGCCAAACGTGCACCTTCGGCACCGGCATGGCTCGACTGGAGCTATGTATTACCCGCAATTGTGTTATTCGGCTTCGCTACATTGATGTGGGCGCTCTCACCGATTCTGGCCCCGTTCCTCGCCGCCGCCATACTTGCATACATCTTCGACCCGCTCGTTGACAGGCTGGAGGCGCGCGGCGTTTCGCGGACCTTTGGCACTGCGATTGCAATTTTGCTATTGCTGCTTGCGGTGGGATTACTGTTATTGATCGTGCTGCCGTTGTTCTACCAGGAGATTCTTTTAATGACAGAGCAATTTCCAGCCTTTGTCGAAAAGCTCAAAACCAGCGTCATCCCTTGGATCAACGAAAAAGCGGGAATTTCGATCTCGCTGGATTCCTCAACGTTTCGCCAATTCATCACCGACAACATGACCGACGCATCGGGAATCGCGAAGAAAGTGTTTGCCTCACTTGGCGGTGGCGGACTGGTGGTGGTCGGGTTCCTGATCAATTTGGTACTGATTCCCGTCGTGCTGTTTTACCTGCTGCGCGATTGGGACGGTTTGGTCGCAAATATCGACGCATCCATTCCGCGTCGATTGCATAAGGGCATCACAGTGATCGCCCGCGATATCGACGCCGTGTTGTCCGAATTCCTGCGCGGGCAAATTTCCGTGATGCTGATCATGTCGATATTCTATGTCGCCGGCTTGTGGCTGGTCGGCCTGACCTTCGCGCTGCCAGTCGGACTCATCACGGGCTTACTTGTCTTCGTGCCCTACCTGGGCAGCGGCGCGGGTCTTGTGCTCGGAACCATCGCTGCAGTGATGCAGGCACCATCGCTCGTACCCTTCGTGTGGCTTGTATTCGGCCTCGGGCAGCTCATTGAAGGATTTGCGGTAACGCCTTGGCTGGTGGGCGATCGCATCGGGCTACATCCGGTTGCGGTGTTATTTGCGCTGCTGGCGTTCGGGCAGTTATTTGGTTTTTTTGGGGTGTTACTGGCATTGCCGGCGAGCGCGGCCATTTTGGTCGGGCTTCGGCATATGCAGGCGCATTACCGCAGGAGTAATTTGTACCAGGGTTGAGAAACCCCTAAAAATTGACGCCCTTCAACAGTTTGATCGCCTCTTCCGTGCTGCGACGCATTCGATTAAACGCCACGCCCAGTACGCCAATTTCGTCCCTGGATTTAGGTACAAACTCGGGGATTGAAAAATTACCAATCGAGACTGCGTCTGCCTGCAGTGCCATTTCCGCGACTGGCCGGACAATCATCCGGTCCAGCATCAAATTTAATACAATAAACACCGCGAAAAACACCGCGCCAATCGAGCTCATCAGCGTTGTCAGCGCCAAATTGACGGTTGCAAGGACCGGCGCGAGATCGATGGTGGCGAGTCTAATGGTGGTGACCCCGCTGTCGGCAGCGCGGAAAGTCCGCGCGACCGCGAGACGGCGCTCACCTGTTGGCGCAGTGATCACCTCCGCGACTTGACCCTTGCCGTTGGATTTTAGCCGTTGCGCCACTTGCGCTTCGATCCCACGGAGATTTTCGTCTGCAGCGAATTCGCGAATTTTCATGTCTACAAGCCGCGACCCGAGTCCGGTCGCGATGCGCGGATCGAGTTTGGCAAAACCAGCGGCATCGAGCACCAACATGGCCGCCCGTTGCGCGTCATCAATTGCCTGGTGCTCGAGATAACGCTGCGCAACGATACCCACCGCCGCGAAGCCCGCGAGAAATACGATTAACAACATCAGGTTGAATTTTAGCCTCAGGCCCACGGCAGCCACTCCTTGAACATTGATGATTCGATCACTGCGACACGCGTGATGCAGTGATCGACAGACTGTTAGCCCTGTGTGCCAAAAGTCCTGCCCGTATCGCGGACATTGGTGAAAAATGTAGTGCGCTCTTCTGACGAACGCAAATGCCCGGCCAGACGTTCGAAAAAATCCCGCGAATTCTCGGAGGCTCTGGCGTATCGCTGCACCAGGACGTGGGCCAATGGACCAATAATAGGTGCAAGTGCCACTTCGCCACGCGTCATCAGTTCGGACGTAACGGGTGTTGCAGTCCTGCCGCCTGTGTTGGCTTGCTGGGTACGGGATGGCGTCGGCGAAGACGGATTTGCCAGTCGAAAATTGTTGAGAATCCGCTTCGCGCTCTTGATGAAAAACTCGCGTTTGCCGAGATCATCGACGTGCTGGGCTACCACACGTATCATTTCCTGCACGTCCGTTGTGGTTCGGCTCGCGCGCTTGACGGTGGTGATGGAATATGGGCCGAGATACGGCAATAGCGCACGCGTGAGTTCGGCAAGGATAGCCGGGTCGATTGCACCCCTGTCTGACGGAGCAGCAGCGCTGGCGTTTCTATTTACTGGGTCTTCACTCATCTTAGGCCTGCTTCTTATTGTATTGATAGCTGCGATGATCGATTGTACTGAAGCCATTAATGTGGTCGGCCGCAGTGATTGAGCGCCAAGTCTAACCCAGCTCCTGCGGCGCGCCTGTGGCGCACCGCACATTCATGCTGGTATCGACTGTTAATTTTTGTAACGGCGTGGACCGCTGCACAGTGGACGGAAACTTTAGGCCGGCCCGATGCCGCTCGCCCCACCGGGCGCATTCTCGATGGGGCTGCTTGAGAGATCCAATCCTCTGGCGAAATCGAGCATGCGGGTAATGGAACGTTTGGCCCTGCGACTGATGTCGGGGTCAACGTAAACCTCGTTTTTGCCATTTGCCAACACTTCCGCCAAGTTCGACAAGCCATTCATTGCCATCCATGGGCAATGCGCACAGCTCTTGCAGGTAGCGGAATTTCCTGCCGTGGGCGCTTCTATGAATACTTTACCCGGCGCTGCCGCTTTCATTTTGTGGAAAATTCCTTTATCGGTTGCAACGATGAACTCATTGGCAGCTAGTGACTGTGCGGCACGAATGATCTGGGTCGTCGAACCAACCACGTCGGCAAGGTCGATAACGGCCTGCGGCGATTCAGGATGAACCAACACCTTCGCGTGCGGATGCGCTTTCTTTAATTCAGCTAGTTCGAACGCTTTGAATTCATCGTGAACGATACAAGAGGCCTGCCAAAGAAGCATGTCGGCACCAGTTGCGCGCTGTATGTACGCGCCCAGGTGTCTGTCTGGCGCCCAGATGATTTTTTCGCCCTTGGCATGCAAATGCTCGATGATCTTGAGGCCAATACTGGACGTGACCATCCAGTCGGCACGCGCTTTGACGGCAGCGCTGGTATTGGCGTAGACCACCACCGTGCGGTCGGGATGTTCGTCGCAGAATTTCGTAAATTCGTCCGGTGGGCAGCCCAGATCGAGAGAACACTCGGCTTCCAGTTCCGGCATCAGCACGCGTTTTTCCGGGTTGAGGATTTTCGCAGTCTCGCCCATAAAGCGTACACCGCACACCACCACTGTTTGCGCGGGATGGTCTCGTCCAAAACGCGCCATTTCCAGCGAATCCGAGACGCAACCACCGGTTTCTTCGGCTAAATCCTGCAAATCCGGATGCACGTAATAATGAGCCACAAGCACAGCGTTCTTTTCCTTTAGCAAAAGCTTGATGCGGCTCTTCAGTTCGATGCGTTCAGTCGCCGTTGGCTCGGTAAGGACTTTCGCCCAGGCCGCACCTGGCGTAATTTGCATGCGCTTGGTGATCCGTATGGGCAGATCAAAGTCAATCTTGATGGGGGCTTGTGTGGTCATGGTGTCTATAAGGTCGTCATCAGGTTACGCTGTTCCGATGGTGATATTTATCCGCCTTCCACGCGCCACTCAACATGACTTCACGCAACGCGTTCACTGCATCCCAGCAATCAACGAACCGCACATACAATGGGGCAAAGCCGAAGCGCATCAGGTTCGGTTGTCGAAAATCGCCAATCACACCGCAGTCGATGATTGCCTGCATGATCGCATAAGCGTGATCATGTGCAAACGAGAGCTGGCTGCCACGACCTTCCTGTTCAATTGGCGTGATGCAGGTAAAGCCGCAGTCACCACAATTCTGATCGACCAGGGTGCGGAATAGTTCGGACAGTGCCAGGGATTTTTTGCGGATGGCAGCCATTGGCACACCTTCGAAGCTGTCTATGCCGCATTCCAGTGCCGCCATCGCGATCACCGACGGCGTCCCGCAGAGCAAGCGTTCAATGCCGGGCGCGGGTGTATAGGTGCTGGCAAATGCGAATGGCGTTTGATGCCCAAACCAGCCGGATAAAGGCGTTGCAAAGTTCGCTTGCAGCGCCTTTGATAAATACAGGAATGCGGGCGCGCCGGGACCACCGTTGAGATATTTGTAGCCGCAGCCTACAGCCAATTCAGCGCCGTGTTTGTTCAGTTCCATCGCAATGGCACCAGCGCTATGACTCAGGTCCCACACGATGTGCGTACCGTTTTCCTTTGCGCGCCTATTCAGGTGTGCCATGTCGTGCAGTCTGCCCGAGCAATAATCAACCTGCGTAATCAGCGCGACGGCTACATCGGCGTCGAGTGCGTCCTCTATTTCGGCGGGCGCGACGAGTTTCAACGTGTACTTTCCGCCCAACATCGCATTTACGCCTTCGGCGATGTAGAGGTCGGTCGGAAAATTGCCCTGCTCGGAAAGTATCACCCGCCGATGCGCGACATCCGCCATGGCCAGCGCGCCCGCCAACAATTTGAATATGTTCACCGATGTGGAATCGGCAGCGATGACTTCATCGTCCCCTGCACCCAGCAATTGCGCCAGCTTCACGCCAACGCGTTGAGGTAATGTAACCCAAGCACGCTCGTTCCAAGATCGAATCAATCCATGGCCCCATTCTTCACGAACCAGGCCATCAATCCGCGCTGCGGTCGTGCGCGGTAACGCGCCGAGCGAATTGCCGTCGAGATA
>JBKJVA010000163.1:0-3576 GCA_046589675.1 Usitatibacteraceae bacterium | reverse complement strand
GCAAACGACGGGTCTTGGCGAATTTTGGCAAAAAATTCGCGCGGGAGCGGATGAAACGTCATCGCTGCAAAGTTAAGCCCGTTTTCCCGCGCAGCCATAATGCCGGCAGCAAGAATGGCTTGATGGCCACGATGGACGCCGTCGAAATTGCCGATTGACAACGCCAGCGGCGCACTATTGATCGGCGTAAGTTTGCGAAGAAGCCGCATCGTCAGGTAAGGCGTTTTGAGAATTGACTCAGGCGGAAACCCATCATCCACAGGCTTGCAAAATAGGCAGCAGCGCCCGCGCAGACGATCGCTGCCAGCCGCCCGCATTTTGCGAGGGTTGTCGCTGCCAACCAATCGGCGTCCGACCCGGCCAGCCATAAAAGTACGCCGCCCATAACATACAGCGCGACCGTGATTTTCAGCATAAAGGCCAACCACTCCGGTTGCGGAACAAAAATGCCTTGTCGGCGCATGAAAAAATATAATAAACCCGCGTTAACACATGCCCCCAAACCGATAGAGAGCGCCAACCCGGCGTGTTTGAATACCGGCACCAATGCAATATTGAAAAGCTGTGTCATGACCAACGTAAAAATGGCGATTTTTACCGGTGTTCTGATGTTTTGCCGCGCATAGAATCCCGGTGCGAGAATTTTCACCAGGATGATGCCGGTCAACCCAACCGAATACGCCACCAATGCGTCGCGCGTCATCAGGACCGCGTGCGCATCAAATTTTCCATTGTGAAAAAGGGTTGCAATCAGCGGTGTTGCGAGCATCGCCAAGCCGACGGCGGCCGGTAAGCTCAACAACAGGGTCGTACGCAGACCCCAATCGAGTAACCGGGAATACTCCGCCGAATTTTCTTCGGCATGATGTTTGACTAACGAGGGTAATAAAACAGTGCCAATGGCGACACCCAGCAGCGCCGACGGAAATTCCATGAGCCGGTCGGCGGCGGTAAGCCACGACACCGAACCGGTTTGAAGAAACGACGCAATCTGGGTGTTAAGCAACAGCGAAATTTGCGCGACGGATACGCCAAGGACAGCAGGCGCCATCAGCGTCAGAACGCGTACCACCCCCGCATCTTTTCGAAACTTCCACGCAGATAGTGATAGTCGCGGCAACATCTTGATTCTGCGCAGCGCTGGTATTTGAAACGCAAGCTGGACAATGCCCCCCAACATGGTGCCCCATGCCAGCGCCAGAATTGGCGGGTTGACATATGGCGCGAGAAACAGCGCACAAGCGATAACCGAAAGATTCAGCAGTACCGGGGTGAACGCGGGCGTTTTGAAGGCGCTGAAAGAATTGAGAATGCCGGCACTCAATGCCACCAGCGAGATAAAGAAAATATAAGGGAAGGTTATTCGTACCAGCTGCGCCGTCAGGTTAAATTTTTCCGGGTTGCTGGCGAATCCGGCCGCGGTGGCATAAACGAGGGCGGGCGCGACGATAACGCCGACCAGGGTGACGACGAAGAGAATCAACGCGAGCAAGCTGGCAACGCGGTCAGCCAGCTGTTTGGTCTCGGTTTCGCCGCGCTTGTTCTTGTACTCTGCAAATACCGGTACGAACGCCTGACTAAAGGCACCTTCGGCAAACAGGCGGCGAAGTAAATTGGGGATGCGCCAGGCGACCTGAAAAGCGTCCATCGCGGCACCGGCACCAAAAAGATTAAAGCCAATAATTTCGCGTACGAGGCCAGTGATGCGCGACAGTAACGTCATCGCGGAGACCGAAAAGGCAGCTTTAAGCAAATTCATGCAGAGTCATGAAGGTGTCTGGAAAGGTTCGAGGCTCAGCGCGTTGGCTAAAACCCCAACAGAATCAGCGGGTTTGCTTTTTTTAGGCGCTGCGCTATAATACTCGGCTTCCCGCAAATTTCATCGCAAGATTCTGGAAAAATTATGGCAAATACCAAACAAGCCGCCAAGCGCGCACGTCAGGCCGTTAAGCAACGTGGTCACAATATGGGCCAGCGCTCCGAACTTCGCACCGCGATCAAAAAAGTGAGAGCCGCGGTTGCTGCCGGCGACAAGACGCAGGCGGAGGCCGTTTTCAAGTCCTCGGTGTCGACGATCGATTCCATCGCAGATAAAAACATCATTCACAAAAATAAGGCCGCTCGTCACAAGAGCCGTCTTTCCGCCGCGATCAAAGCGATTGGTTCAGCAGGTCAGGCCACAGTGCAAGCGTAAGTTATTCGCGCAGGAAGTAGAGGGCCATTCCGGCCCCGGTTTTCCCGTATCGAATCACCGCCGATTTCGCTTCCTCCACAGAGGCGATACAAATCGGCGGTTTTTTGCTTTTAGACCATTGCGAAACTACGGCGCCAATTTTTCCAGCGCGCTTCCCGGCACAGCGCAGTAGTCTTCACCCGATGGCGCAGTGGGATCAATGACCACCAATTCATTGTCCTCGGCAAAATCGAGCAAAAAGCGATATGCGCGAGGCTCAACCTCCAGTAAAGAAGGTTCCACCACAACGCAGGTCACGCCGTCGAGCATCATCGGTCGTACAAACCGCGAATAGCGCATTTGACGATCAGCGCCGAAGGTGGACATGATGCCGCACAAGCGCTGAGCCCAGTCGCTGGGGCGGAAAACGCGACCGGCAAGCGTAACGCCTTCAATGACAATACGGTGGTGAACCGGTACAGGTGTGGCCGGGGTCGACATTTTGCGGCTGCAGATGAGGTGAATTTTGGTGACAGAAAGGGCGACAGGCGCAAGCAACGCCGCGCGCCATTATAACTTTCTGCCCCTGGCGACGAGTCAATTGTTGCACTGCAAACAAGATTGCCATATAGTTTATTTCCGGAATAGTAAGCGGCGGTTCGCACGAGGCCGCCGTTGTCGTTTAAGGCCGCCGGTGTCGTGTTTACGGCTGCCGATGTCGTTTAACGCCGCCGCTGATGTTCAGGCCGCTGTTATTATTTCCACGAGCCGCATTGCAAGCGGCGTTGCGCAAATTTTTCCATCCAGTTCGCGCGGTAAAACGAAGGGCATTCAATGTTATCGACTCACCAGATGAATACCTACAAACCACTGGACGTCGCATTCAGCCACGGCGAAGGTGCGTGGCTATACACCACCGATGGCAGGAAGGTGCTTGATGCCCTTGCCGGCATCGCAGTTTCCGGTTTGGGCCACGCCCATCCAAAACTCGTCAAGAGTATTGCCGATCAGGCTGGCCGCATCATCCACACCTCGAATTTGGTGCATATTCCGGAGCAGGCAGCACTAGCAGACAAGCTGTGCGCGCTGGCCGGTATGGATAACGTTTTTTTTGGTAATTCGGGCGCGGAAGCCAACGAATGCGCGATCAAGTTGGCGCGTTTGTACGGACATCAGCGCGGCATTGCCAGTCCGCAGATCATCGTCATGGAACATGCCTGGCACGGCAGAACCCTGGCGACCTTGGCGGCAACGGGTTCGCGCAAGGCTCAAGCCGGCTTCGAGCCTCTGGTGGGTGGATTCATCCGCGTGCCCTACAACGATTTCGAGGCGATCCGCGCCATTGCTACGCACAACAACGACGTCGTCGCGATATTGGCCGAGGTCCTGCAGGGTGAGGGCGG
>JBKJVA010000005.1:0-4406 GCA_046589675.1 Usitatibacteraceae bacterium | reverse complement strand
CTCGATTCGGTCTACATTCGCTAAATTGTCGAGTGCCTTTTGATTTAGATGTCTTGCCCCGGTGTCACGTCGTGAGACTTGCGCAGACCCGTTGCAGCATTACCTTTACTTCCTTGCCGAGGGCATGCACCTCTGGTTTATCGACCAACTGCAACACAACATCGGTATCCATAAACGCAACGGTAATAGTTCCATCGGCTTCTTCTCGCACGACCACGTTGCAGGGCAGCAACAGCCCGATGTCGGGGTCGGCCTCGATCGCGCGGTGCGCGAGCGGGGGGTTGCATGCGCCGAGTATGCGATACGGCCGACGGTCAATATTGAGCTTGGTTTTCAGCGTCGCCTTGACATCGATGTCGGTGAGCACGCCGAATCCTTCTTTTTTCAGGGCCTCGGTGACTTTTGCGACGGCGGTATCGAACGGTACCTTGAGCTGGGTGCTGAATCCGTACATGAATCGACTCCTTCTAATTGGCGAAACGATAGGTCGGGCGTCGCGATTTCATCGAAGTTCGCCGTTATTTGGCGGGCAAGGATTGCTTCGTCAGGTCACGCAGCATCATCTGTTCCATCATCATCTCCATCATGTCCATGCGTTTTTCCATCATTTCCCGACGCGGCTTCATGTCACCGCCCTTCATCATGCCGCCGTGCACGCCACCACTCATCATCGTGTGGCCGCCCATGCCGCGCATCGCCTTCATGTTCTCCTGCATCCCGGGCATTCGTTTGTCCGTGTTCATGCCCGTCGCCGGCTTGGCGGGCGCGGATTCTTCCTGCGCGCATACGGTAGACACCGACACGGCGATGACTCGAAATGTCGTTATGCGGGTGCGCCGCTGGCTACGGTCTACTGGCGGCGTGTAGATGAAAGACTGCGACCATTCAGTTATAAAGGCGATTTTTTTCGCCGTCTGTTCGCTGCCGCACAGAGTGCATTCACGATCTGCGAAGTTGGCGACGCGGTTGCCTTGTCGGTTCCGCAGTGCGCCACCTGACGCTACCAACCTGCCGCAGTTCGACTCGACATCGACCAGCAACACTTTTGGACAATCCGAGCTGTTTGCAACTGAAAAGTACTCGTCTGGCTTGACATGTTCTCGCCGGAAGGCCACTACCTGTTTCCGCGCACGAAATTGGAACGGCGCTTTGCCGGCTGGGACATCGTGCATTCCGGCCAGCGTGATTTTCCGGTCGCGCCGGACAAACTGAAATCATTCGCGACCGTCATTGCGCCAGAACACGAGGAACGACAGTGTTGTATGCATTCAATTTTTATCGCTTTTGACGAATTCGAAAACCGCAGCCGCCGCGTTCGATGGTCCGTCCCATAGTTCGGCTGTGACCGGCTCTATGCGAAGCACGCGGACATTCGGATCGTCGGGGCCGCCCGCAAACCAGGTGTCGTCGGTCTTTCTCCATATCTCCTTTGCCTTGGCGGCGTCGCGTGTCACGAAAGCGCGACCGCTGATGGAGAGATAAACGCCATCGCTCTCGGCGATGAAGACCAGCCCGATGTCATGGGCCGCGTCGATCTCGTCATCCTTGGTGCCGCGCACATCGGTCACGAACCAGATGATGCCGGCGTCGCGGTCGGTTCGCGCTTCCAGCGGCCGCGCGCGCAGGCCGCCACCAAATTTCGTCGTCAGCATGCCGACGCGCGTCTGCTCGACAATATCCCAGACGCGCGAAACAGATTTTTGCTTGGTCATGTCACTGGCCCTCGTAAATTGTGATCGGCAGTGACGCTGCCGATTTGTTCGACACCAGGGAACCTCTGATTAAGAAAGTCCATTCCAATACGCTTCCGTCGATATTGGGGCATATGCAAGGCATGCGCCTCGTGAGGTAGCCCGGGCAACGCACCTTCGTCGCATGCCTTGCATATACCCCAATCTCAACAGAATCTCATCAAAAGCGACTTAATCAGCGGTTCCTTAGATTTCTTAGTATTCAAATACTTTCAATTGCACAGCAGGGTCGCTTTGCATCCCTCTGCATCACCCTTGCACCCGAAAGTTGATCATCATGCCGCCGTCTTCGTGTTCAAGGTTATGGCAATGGAACAGGTAAGTCTGGTTACCGGGGAAGTCATGGGTAAAGTCGATCACAATCCGGACCGTTTCGCCGGGCCAAACCAGTACCGTGTCCTTCCAGCCGAGATCGCTCACCGTTCGCCCTTTGCCAAAACGTGCCGACGCTGACAATTGGGTTGGGCTATTAAGCCGTTCGAGCACCTGAAACGAAAAGCCGTGCAGGTGCATCGGATGAGGCATGCCCATTGCAGGATTGCTGATGTTCCAGATTTCCACCGCGCCCCGCTGCACATCGAACGCGATTTCGTCCATGCGGAACGTGCGCCCGTTGATGAGGAAGCGCATATGCGCCATCGATAATTCGATCTTCCTCTCCATTGCGCCTTCGGTGCGAATCGCCATGACCTGCGACAGCGTTGGTGGTAGCTTGGCGACGAGACGTTCACCGGTTGTGACCGACAATTTCAACACGTTAAACGCCATGCCCAGCGGCAGTCGTGATGAGCTCATACCCCCCATCCTCCGTCCCATGCCCGCACCCATTTGCATGCCTGCCATGCCACCCATGCCGCCGGCGGCACCTTCGTTTTCCATGGGATCGAACGCAAGGCTTTTGAGAAAAATATCTTCGCCCGGTTGCGCCTGTCCGACGTCAAACAGCACATCAAGGCGCTCTCCCGGCGCGAGAAACGCCTCGGACACCTTTTCTGGCCGTTCGATCAGGCCACCGTCAGTACCGATGACGGCGAAGTCCAGCCGCGTGTCGCCCTTGACGAAAGCGAGCCGGTAGATGCGCGCGTTAGAGCCATTGAGTATCCGTAAGCGGTAGGTACGCGGGGTGACATTCTGGACGGCGTTGGGGGTCAGGTTGGCCAGCACGATATCGCCCAGCCAGCCCATCATCGAATCATGCATATTCGGCTTGTACACCAGCTTTCCCTGCGCGTCGAAGCGCTTGTCCTGGATGACCAGGGGCAGGTCGGTAACGCCCAACTGCAGATCGAGCGCCTTACCCAGTCTGCGCTGGTCGTCGTCGTCCACCAGGAAGAAGCTTGCCAAGCCGTTGTAAGCCTGCTTGGCGGTCAATCCGTGCGCGTGCGTGTGATACCAGTAGGTGCCGCCACGGTTGTTCACTTTGAAGTCGTACTCGTAGCGACCGCCCGGCCCGATGGTGTTTACCGGATGACCGTCCATGCTCGCGGGTGTGTGCAGGCCGTGCCAGTGAATGATGGTCGGCTCCGGCAGCGCGTTATCCAGAGTAGCGGTGAAGCGCGCACCGCGTTCGATGCGCAGGATCGGGTTTTGATACGACTTGCCCGCGTGTTCGGACTGGTACAACAGGAACGGTGATTCTCGACCGGGCATGAAGCTAAAACTTGCCGCAGTGGCGCGGATTTTTAGCGGCCCATTGACATCCAGCACGCCAAACGGGCCACTTGCCACGGGGACAAAAAGTTTTTGCTGGAAATTCTCCGCAGCGACCGGATCGAAAGGGTAGGCTCGATACTGTCCAGCGGCAAGCGTTTCGGCGCGGCGCGATCCGAAATACATCCAGCCGATGCCCCCGGCGCTTGCGACCGCTGCCGCGCCACCAAACTGAAGCCACTGTCTTCGAGTCAACATGCAATTCTCCAATGCAACATTGAAGCTTTCACGCCGAGCACGGCGAAATGCGCAGTGACGTTAAGTATTCGATTCGGTACTCCACACAGTTTTTGCGGAAAAACCGCATTGGTACGTCTGCACTGCACGCCATACCCTTTATGCAGGTTAGCGTGCGCGCGACAGTGGATATTGAGGTAGATCAAACGAGGGCCATATCGCTTCGTTCGAAAAATAATTTCGCGGTGCGCAGATTCGTTCTCAGAAATTTCGATTGACGTCGCCGCTGACGCAAGCCGAAAACTATTGCAATTCATTTTTATTAAATTAGATTGTTGATTTGCGATTTCGCTGATAGATGTCCTGTCGTGTCAGCGGAAGGTCTACCAATCCTTCATGTCGTTTTGCGGCGAGGATCTGGTAAACGCCAATCGCGCCATTTTCGAACTGCACCGCACAGCCAGCCATATACAGCCGCCAAACGCGATACTTTGCTTCGCTCACGTGTTGGAGAGCCTCCTTCCGTCGCGCTTCGAGTCGAGTCACCCAGTGTCGCAATGTCAATGCGTAATGGGGACGCAATGCCTCAACGTCGAATATTTCGAAGCCAGTTCGCTCCATCTCGCGCTGCACGTTGCTCACGCTGTCGAGTTCGCCATCGGGAAAAACGTAGCGATGTATGAATTCCGTGCCGACGGTGTTATGTCTGCCTGTTTCGTTGTCGGTGATCCCGTGATTGAGAAACAGGCCGCCTGGCTTGAGGACGCG
>JBKJVA010000032.1:0-3987 GCA_046589675.1 Usitatibacteraceae bacterium | reverse complement strand
TCAAAGCGCTCCTCGGGGATGAACACGCCACGCGCAGCAAGCATTTTGTAGGTATCTTCCGAGCCGCGCAAATCCTCGCGGTCGCGCACTGCGGTGTTCAGACGTCCGCGCAGATCCTGCAATGCACGCTGACTTTGCTGGTCGTTTTTCTTTTCGGTTTGCCAATAAAGGTAGCTACCCACCACAATAAAGGCACTAACGCCCAGTCCCGACAACAAGACAAGGTAGGCGAACTTCAGGGCGTTAAATCCCGCACGGGAAAATATCATCTTCGCGGCACCTTTACACTTCGTACCAATTTCAGAACAAACCGCGCGTCAGGCCGCGTAGTCGCTTGCGGAGAATCGCTCGAGGTGATGGAAGCGTTGGTGCGGACATCGAGCGGATCCACGATCATCGAGGCACTCACGTCAGGTAACTGGTCTAAGCGCTCGACGAAACTATTGATATCCTTGATCGCCTTTCGGTAATCACCATCGAAAGGGCTAATCGCCGCTTCGACAATCATGGTTTGAAACTTGCCGTCAGACAGGATGGGATCCGCTTCGGTGGAAGGCTGCGCCGTCGCTGGCGCTGATGCGGGCGGGCTATCGCTAACTGCACCCCCCGTCTTGCTTGTCGATTGGAGGGTGCCAACACCCGGCAACACCGTGGCGGTGTAAGGCGGTCTAACATTGGCATCGCCAGCGGGTGCCCACACCAGTTGCAGCAATTGAATGTTGGGAAACTCGGTGAATACTTGCGAAAAACTGCGCACAAAATCGCCCGGCGAGGCTGGCACCGGACGCATGAATTGGTTGAAAAAGCCGCTGGCATCGCGAACCGTTTCAGAGGCGGCCGTCTGCTTGCTGATCTCGTTGATCACCGCCCGATACTCCGCCTCGAGCGGACGCATTATGTTGGCACGACGATCAATTTCACTCGATATCGTGCTCGCCTGGTAGAGGTTGTACATCGCCGCCACGGCGCTGGTCGCGAGGATTGCGGCCGTCAGCGCGAACAAGCTAATACGTGCCCGCTTGTACACGCCGAATCGCCGTTGCTCCGGCGTCGCAAAGTGGTTGTCTAAGCGCGTTTGCGCATAGAGGTGCACCAGAAGTTCCTCGGCATGGGAAGACACCGGGGCGGGCTTGAGTTTGATTTTCTCGGCAACTTCGTCGGTATCGAGAAAACTATACTGGATCATTGGATAGTTGCGAATCGCTTCGGTCACCATTTGCCGATCGCGCGCATGCACCAAGATCGATACTTCCAGCGTCTCACCACTGGCGAAAAATCGCAGGCTATCCAGGTACTGCCACGTCCGGCTGGTTTCAGCCGCGATCAATTCCCCGGCCGGATGACCTTCATCGAAGATGATGGGCGTGAGGCGGCTGAACTTGATTTGCTTATTCTGAAAATAAGTCTGACGCAAACCGAAATCCGGCACGATCGTGACAAGCAGCGTGTGCTGGAAGAAAGCGTTGAGGGACTCCAACAATCTCCCGGAAAGGACTGCGGACGAATAAATACCCTCCAATGGCACCTTTGCTCTTTCGAGGGCCAGTAATAACGGCTTGAGCAATTCAGCATTGGTGACCGCGTGGTATAGCACTTTGTCGTCGCGGCGCCCCTCGGTTTCACGGCCTTGAATGATGCCGTGCCGAAAAGGGCTCGCCCGATATAGTTGCGCCATCTTGCGCCCCAATACGGCCTCTTGATCATTGCCACGCAGGTGGGGCACGGTGTCGAGGCGAAAATCCTCTTCAATTAGATTGGTGACGACGTACGCCGATATATATTGATGTTTGGCGACATACTGCGTAAATGCGGGTTTGCCAAGTTCGGCCGAAGCAAATACATTCCGCTCAACGATGGTGCCGCCCTTCCAGATGAGGGCGATAAGCTTGTCGTTGGTGATATAAAGAAAATGTTTTGCCACGGTGGTTCGGCTAAAACTTGATTTTGCTGATGACGTCGTACATGGGCAGGAAAATCGTGACGAGAATGCCGATCAGCACGCCGCCGAGCGCGACGGTGAGGATAGGTTGAATCATCTCCTGCAACTTGCTCATGGTTTCCTTGACTTCGCGATTGTAGAAATAGCTAACGTTCAACAACGACGTGTCCAGCGCGCCGGTCGTTTCCCCGACCTTCAGCATGCGCAAAACCAGTGGTGGAAACAGCCGGACGCTCTGGAAAGCCTGCGTAATACCGGTGCCATCATTGATTTCCCGGCCGATGCGTACCAGGCCCTCTTCAATAACGCGGTTGCCGACGATTTTCTCCGAGACGTGAATACAGTCCAGCACCGAGAGCCCCGACTGATACATCAGCGCAAAATAGGTTGAGAAGCGGGCCAGGATGATTTTGTTCAACAACGGCCCCATGATCGGTAATTTCAGCAGGAGGCCATCGACACGATACTTGGCCTCATCGCTAGTCTTGATGATGGTGATCAACGCGACAACAGCCAGGATAGGCGCACCAAGGAACAGATACCAGTATTTACTCATTACCGCCGAGACCGCGATCAGCGCCATCGTTGCGGCGGGCGGGTTCGGTGTCAGCGCTTTCATCGCGGTGCCAAGCTGCGGCACCAAAAATACCATCAACATGAATACAACGCCAAGTATCACCGACCCGGCGAAGATGGGGTACATCATGGCTTTTTGCACCTGCGCGGCGAGCTCATCCTGCCACTTGAGATTTTCCGAAAGTTTCGATAACACTTCGGGTAACTGCCCCGCCTGCTCGCCGGTGCGAATCAATGCGATGAACACCTGGTCGAACGCCTGCGGGTGGCTGGCCATCGCATCCGAGAGTTTCAAACCGCCCTCGATGTCTTCGAGGATCGTGCCGATAATCTGCCTGAATCCAGGGTTGTCCACGGTATCGCGCAGATCGGATAGCGCCTCAATGATTGGTACGCCAGCGCGCATTAACTGGTCCATGTGAAAACAAAACGTGATCAATTCTTTACGCGTTACTTTGCTCGAACGCATCAATGTAGATTTTTTTATTGACTCGAAGGTAATCAAGTCAAGCCCGAGGCGTTTCAACCGAAGTTCAAGATCTCCCACATTAGTCGCGTCAATATTGCCCGACATCATTTGTCCGGCTTCGTCGATGGCACGGTAGGAGAACGATGCCATGGGGCTACACTATCCGGTCCGTCAAATCTACGATACGGGAGATCTCGTCCAGACTGGTTTGGCCATCCAGCACACGCGCGACGGCGTCTTCGGCCAAGGTGCGAAACCCGGTCTTGCGCGCAGCGTCGCGAAATTCCCGGCCGGTTGCGCGCCGCGCGATCAGTTCGTCCATGTCGCCGTCCATTTTGAACAGTTCCATAATCGCCACGCGTCCCTTGTAGCCGGTGTTGTCGCATTGATCGCAACCGGTCGCACGAAAAATTTCGCCGCGCCAGGCTGCGTCGATGCCAAGTACACGTCTGGTCATCGGATCTTCTGGAGAATACGGCTCTCTGCAATGCTGGCAGAGCCTTCGCATCAAGCGCTGTGCGACAACGCCGATAATATTGCCCGACATAATGTCCGGCAGCACTCCCAAATCCTGCAGGCGCGGGATCGCACCGATGGCGGAATTGGTGTGCAACGTGGAATACACCTGATGCCCTGTCATTGCGGCTCGAAACGCCATTTCGGCAGTTTCCTGATCGCGAATTTCGCCGACCAGAATGATGTCGGGATCCTGCCGCATCATCGAGCGAATGCCGGTCGCAAAATCGAGCTTGGCGGTCTCATTAACCGACGTTTGGCGGATCATCGCCATAGGATATTCGACTGGGTCTTCCAGCGTCATGATATTGACGCCCTCGGTGTTGACGTGGTTCAGGATCGAATAAAGCGTAGTGGTTTTGCCTGAGCCGGTCGGTCCTGTGACCAGGATAATTCCTTCAGGACGCGCAATCATGAGGTGCAGCATCTTGAGCTCGTTTTCCTGCAAGCCCAGGTCTTCAAGGGGGACGATGCCTTTTTGCCGGTC
>JBKJVA010000001.1:0-11379 GCA_046589675.1 Usitatibacteraceae bacterium | reverse complement strand
CCGCCAAACGTCGCGCCAGATGCGATTGTGGTACCCGCCTATCTCCGATCCGAAAAAAATATGGCTTCCGTAACGGGCGGGACGCGCTTTTGGGACGATTATGCCGCTGCAAACAGCGAAGAATTAAGTAATGCGGGGAAGTCTGGCGCCGCACCATGGCCATTCGCGCCCATCAAGCATCCGGCCGGAATGACCATCGACGAAACCGACCACACGCTTGCCACCAGACTGTACCAAAATACCGCGCGTGTACATTTCGATTTGCACCACATGAAAGACTCACGGTTTGCACGCCGTCTGGTTTACGGTGGCCATGTGATGTCGATTTGCCGCGCACTATCCTACGACGGTCTGGAGAACGTATTGTCGATTGTAGCCATCAATAGTGGCACACATCACAACCCCACCTTCGCCGGGGATACGCTGTATGCGATTTCACTGCCAGTGCTGAAGTGGCCAATTAGTGCCAGTATCGGCGCACTACGCCTTCACCTCGTCGGCTACAAAAACATCGATCCGAATTCTGCATCTTTTGCCGACGCGCCCGAACACCTTAAAGTGCTGTCGCTCGACTACACCGTCCTGATGCCGCGCCGCCCCCTATGAGGAACCCATGAGTCAGCCTGTCCACCCCAGCAAAGCGCTGTTTGCCGGCGAGAAGCCGTTCCCGGTCATTCCTTCGTGCGAACATTTCGCGGGCAGCGAAAAATTGATCGGCAAGGCGCTGGCTTTGCAGGATTCGCTTGGCCCGGTATTCGATATCACATGCGACTGCGAGGACGGCGCACCGGCGGGACAGGAACAAGCCCACGCAGAAATGATCGTGCGCCTGCTCACCTCGGCAGCCAACAAATACAAAATGGCCGGTGCGCGTATCCACGACTTCTCGCACCCCCTGTGGAAGCAGGATGTCGATATCCTCGTTGGCGGCGCAGGCAGAGTACTTGCCTATATCACCATTCCGAAATGCACCGCATATGCCGAAGCCGAAACAATGATTACCTATATCGAAGTTGCCTCAAAAAAGGCCTCCATTGATCGCCCGATTCCAATCCACGTCCTGATCGAAACACACGGCGCATTGCGCGATGCGCAGCGGCTTGCCGCCCTGCCCAATGTGCAAGTGCTTGATTTCGGATTGATGGACTTTGTCTCGGGCCATCACGGCGCCATCCCCGCTTCCGCCATGCGTTCGCCTGGTCAGTTTGAACACCATCTGCTGGTGCGCGCTAAAGCTGAAGTCGTCGCTGCAGCGCTTGCCAGTGGTGTGGTGCCTGCGCACAATGTTTGCCTGGATCTGAAGAATTCGGAAGTAGTCATGGCCGACGCGAAACGCGCACGTTACGAATTTGGTTTTTTGCGCATGTGGTCGATCTATCCCTCCCAAATCACCGCCATCGTGGATGCGATGAAGCCGGATTTATCGGAAGTGGAAGACGCCGCCAATATCTTGCTTGCTGCACAAGCGGCCGACTGGGGACCGATCCAGTACAAGGGTGAACTGCACGACCGCGCCACCTACCGCTACTTCTGGGAAATTTTACAGAAGGCAAAGATGACTGGCGTTAAAATAATAGACACGGCTTCGACGGCATTCTTTCACTGAAGTGTCATGTCGATCGCTGCGAGAAATGCGATTTCGCAGCAATCAGGAAGATAGAAAAAAAGCAGAATTCTCACCTTCGATTCGAAATGACAGGAACAAGAATGATTCAGTCCGCCGGCAGCAAATTCCGCCAAGCCTTAAAAGACGAAGCACCGCTCCAGATCGTCGGCGCGATCAACGCCTACACGGCCCGCATGGCGCAGGCGACCGGCTACAAAGCATTGTATATATCCGGCGGCGGCGTGGCGGCCAATTCGCTGGGCATGCCTGATCTGGGTATCAGCACGATGGAAGATGTTCTGACCGACCTTCGTCGCATCACCGATGTCACCACGCTGCCGGTGATGGTCGATATCGACACGGGTTGGGGTGGTGCCTTCAACATTGCCCGCACCATCCGTTCGTTTCAGAAAGCCGGCGCGGCAGCGGTACATATGGAAGATCAGGTAGGCACCAAGCGCTGCGGCCATCGTCCCGGAAAAGAAGTCGTGAGCCGGGCGGAAATGGTGGATCGCGTCAAGGCGGCGGTGGACGCACGCACCGATCCGAGCTTTGTCATCATGGCACGTACCGACGCGTTGGCCGTCGAAGGCATCAATGCCGCCATCGACCGCGCCTGCGCCTACGTTGAGGCGGGTGCTGACATGATTTTCCCGGAAGCCATTGCCGCGCTGCCGATGTATCGGCAATTCAGGGATGCCGTAAAAGTTCCTATCCTTGCCAACATCACCGAGTTTGGGCAAACGCCGCTTTTTACCACCAGTGAACTGGCATCGGTCAATGTCGATATGGTTTTGTATTGTTGTGGCGCCTATCGCGCCATGAACAAGGCGGCGCTCAATTTTTACCAGACGCTTCGCACCGAGGGGACGCAAAAGAATGCCGTTCCAATGATGCAGACGCGCGACGAACTTTACGAGTTTCTGGGCTACCACTCTTACGAACAGAAGCTCGACGCTTTGTTTGCGGTAAAGAAATAAAGCCTAGCTATAGGGTGCGCCATGCACAAATGGCACCAACCCGCATAAAAAACCTTTGCTTTGCGCACGCCACGATGGAGAAAATATAATGAGCACCGCAGCAACAGAAATACCTGTAACGACCGGCCCAAAACCGAAAAAATCCGTCGCACTGTCGGGCGTTGTCGCCGGAAATACCGCGTTGTGTACCGTTGGGCTGACCGGCAACGACCTGCACTATCGCGGTTACGATATCCTCGATATCGCTGAGGCCTGCGAGTTTGAGGAGATCGCGCACTTGCTGGTACACGGCAAGTTGCCAAACGCTGCTGAACTGGCGTCGTACAAGGCGAAATTGAAATCCATGCGCGGCATTCCGATGGCCGTACAGGATGTACTTGAGGCGCTGCCCGCCTCGACCCACCCGATGGACGTTTTGCGCACCGCATGCTCGGTTCTTGGGTGCGTGCTACCGGAAAAAGACGATCACAACATCGCCGGCGCGCGCGATATCGCCGACCGCATGATGGCATCCTTCGGCTCGATGCTGCTGTACTGGCACCACTTTGCCGTGAACGGCAAATGTATCGATGTTGAAACCGACGATGATTCGATCGGCGGGCACTTCCTGCACCTGCTTCATGGCGAGGAACCCAGTGATTTGGCCGTCAGATCGATGCACACGTCACTGGTGCTCTATGCCGAGCATGAATTCAATGCCTCTACATTCGCCGCGCGCGTCATCGCTGGTACCGGGTCCGATATGTACTCCGCCATTACCGGGGGCATTGGTGCATTGCGTGGACCAAAGCATGGCGGTGCCAATGAGGCCGCCTTCGACATCCAGAATCGCTACGACAGTCCGGATGATGCCGAAGCCGATATCGTCAAGCGGGTGGCAGAAAAGCAGGTCATCATCGGCTTCGGCCACCCGGTTTACACGGTCTCTGATCCTCGCAATGTGGTGATTAAGCGCGTCGCAAAGCGATTATCCGAAGAGGCCGGGAACATGAAGCTTTACAACATCGCGGACCGGCTTGAGGCTGTTATGTGGCGCGAGAAAAAAATGTTTCCCAATCTCGATTGGTTCTCGGCGTGTTCGTATCACATGATGGGGGTGCCCACATCAATGTTTACGCCGCTGTTCATTATTTCGCGTACTTCCGGCTGGGCAGCGCACGTGATCGAGCAACGCATCGACGGCAAGATAATTCGACCGAACGCGAATTATGTGGGGCCGGACGACAAGAAATTCGTACCCATCAAAGATCGCACTTAGCCCGTTTGGTCACCTACACTCCGCAACTTTCAAGACTGAGAACGCCCCATGTCCGCACACATTTCCAACGTCCGCCCCAAACCCGACAAAGTCCTGGTCGATATCGTCGACTACGTTTCCAAATATAAGATCAAATCCAAAGAAGCCTACGACACGGCGCGCTATTGCCTGCTCGATACGCTCGGCTGTGGTTTCGAGGCGCTGGAATATCCGGCCTGCCGGAAAATGCTTGGGCCAATCGTACAGGGCACGATGGTGCCGAACGGCGCGAAGGTGCCGGGTACGCAATTTCAGATGGACCCGATCAAGGCTGCATTTGACATCGGCGCAATGATTCGCTGGCTCGATTTCAACGATACCTGGCTGGCGGCTGAGTGGGGTCACCCCTCGGACAACCTCGGCGGCATTCTCGCCACGGCCGATTGGCTCTCACGCAACGCGATTGCAGGTAATGCAATTGCGGGTAAAAAACCGCTGACCGTGCATGACGTGCTGACCGCCATGATCAAGGCGCACGAAATCCAGGGTTGTATTGCGCTCGAGAACTCTTTCAACAAAGTCGGTCTCGATCACGTCGTGCTGGTGAAAGTCGCCTCCACCGCCGTCGTCGCGGAAATGATGGGCCTGTCAAAAGATGAAATTCTTAATGCTGTCTCGCTCGCCTGGGTGGATGGACAGAGCCTGCGCACCTATCGTCACTCACCCAACACCGGTTCGCGCAAATCGTGGGCGGCGGGCGACGCAACCTCGCGCGCAGTGCGGCTGGCGCTGATCGCCAAGACTGGCGAGATGGGCTATCCATCCGTTCTATCGGCCAAAACCTGGGGCTTTTACGACGTGCTGTTCAAGGGCAACGCCTTCAAGTTCCAGCGCCCGTATGGCTCGTACGTGATGGAAAACGTGCTGTTCAAAATCTCTTTCCCGGCTGAGTTTCATTCACAGACCGCCGTTGAAGCAGCGATGACTATCCATCAGGAACTCGCGAAACTTGGCAAGACCGACAAGGACATCAAGAAAATTACCATCCGCACACACGAAGCCTGCATCCGCATTATCGACAAAAAGGGCCCGCTCAATAATCCGGCGGACCGTGACCACTGCGTGCAATACATGGTGGCGGTCCCAATTATTTTTGGCCGCTTGACCGCGAGCGACTACGAAGACAAGATCGCGTCCGATAAACGCATCGATACCTTGCGCGACAAGATTATCTGTGTGGAAGATCCAACATTCACCAAGGACTACCACGACCCGGCAAAGCGCTCGATTGCCAATGCGCTTACGGTGGAATTCACCGACGGCAAAAAGCTCAAAGAAATCGTCGTGGAATATCCGATTGGCCACAAGCGTCGCCGCAAAGAAGGCATGCCGGTGCTGATGGCCAAGTTCAAGACTAACCTGGCGCGCGTATTCGCCGAGAAGCAGCGTGGTGCCATTTGGGATCTGTGTACCAATTCCAGGCAGCTTGACGCTACGCCCGTGAACGAGTTTGTCGATATGATGGTTATCTAGAATCTGCATGTACGGTTCGATGAAAACGGCACGATTGACGTGCCGTTTTCATTGACGAATTTCACCTGGGCCAGGTTTTTACCGCAAATTTTTCAAAGGCCTTAAAATCTATCGTTCCACCGCGTGACAACGCGCGCGCCGCTTAAAGGACCCCCATGGCTCACAATCTGCACGACACCCGCCAACAGCTGACACTGAAATCCGGCAAGACTGCCACCTACTATTCGCTGCCGAAGTTAGCGGAAACTTTTCCCAATGTGAAGCGGCTGCCGTTTTCGATCCGCATCGTGCTCGAAAGCGTGTTGCGCAATTGCGATGGCAAAAAGGTAAGCGAAGAACACATCAAGGAACTCGCGGCGTGGCAACCGACAGCCTCGCGCACGCTCGAGATTCCGTTCGTGGTGGCGCGAATTGTTTTGCAGGATTTCACCGGGGTGCCATTGCTTGCAGATCTTGCGGCGATGCGCGGCGTCGCGGCCAAGCTGGGCAAGAATCCAAAAGTGATTGAGCCGCTGGTTCCGGTTGATCTCGTCGTCGATCATTCAGTACAGATTGATCATTACGGTACAGCCGACTCGCTCGATCTCAACATGAAGCTCGAATTCCAACGCAACCAGGAACGCTACGAATTCATGAAATGGGGAATGCAGGCGTTCGATACCTTCAAAGTCGTGCCGCCCGGAATCGGCATCGTGCACCAGGTAAATCTTGAATACCTGGCGCGCGGTGTACACGACAAAAATGGCGTGCTTTACCCCGACTCTCTGGTAGGCACGGATTCGCATACCACCATGATCAACGGCGTTGGCGTGGTGGGCTGGGGTGTGGGTGGCATCGAGGCCGAAGCGGGGATGCTGGGTCAACCGGTCTATTTCCTGACGCCGGATGTGGTCGGTATGAATCTCACCGGCAAATTGCCCGAAGGCACCACCGCAACCGATCTGGTCCTCACCGTGACCGAAATGCTAAGGGCCGCAAAAGTCGTCGGCAAATTTGTGGAATTCTTCGGCGAGGGCACGCGCGCGTTGAGCGTGCCGGATCGCGCCACCATTGCCAACATGGCACCGGAATACGGTGCCACCATGGGGTTTTTCCCGGTCGATGAGGCGACCATGGAATACTTCCGCGCGGGTGGCCGTACCAGCGAGGAACTGGACAAATGCGAAAGTTACTACAAGGCGCAAGGTTTGTTCGGCATACCGATGGCGGGCGATTGCGATTATTCGACCACGCTGGCACTCGACCTTGCCACCATCAAGACCTCGTTGGCGGGACCGAAGCGTCCACAGGACCGGATCGAACTCGGCAACATGAAGTCGCAATTCAAGGCGCTCTATTCCAAGCCCCCCGCTGAGAATGGATTTTCCAAAGCGGCGGGCGATCTGACGAAGCGGTTTACCACGTCCGATGGCGTCGACCTGGGCTCAGGCGACGTGCTGATCGCCGCGATTACGTCGTGTACCAACACCTCCAATCCGAGCGTCATGCTGGCAGCGGGACTGCTTGCAAAAAAAGCGTTCGAAAAAGGCTTGAAGGTCAAAGCACATATCAAAACCTCCCTGGCGCCGGGAAGCCGTGTGGTCACCGACTACCTGACGAAATCCGGCCTGCTACCTTATCTGGAAAAGATGGGGTTTTATCTTGCTGGTTATGGTTGCACAACGTGTATCGGCAATGCGGGGCCGCTGGCTGAACCGATCGAGGATTTGATCGTAAAGAACGACCTCGTTTGCGCGGCGGTGCTTTCGGGCAATCGCAATTTTGAAGCGAGGATCCATGCCAACATTCGCGCCAATTTTCTCGCTTCGCCCCCACTGGTCGTGGCGTATGCCATTGCCGGCAATGTGCTGACCGATTTGCAAACCGAGCCCGTTGGCCAAGGGTCGGACGGCCCCGTTTATTTGAAGGATATCTGGCCGACCAGTCATGAAATCGCCGGCGTCATGGGCTTCGCGATGGATCCGGCCGTGTTCAATGCGCGCTATTCGAATCTGGGTGCCGACAATCCGCTATGGCAGAACATCAAGGGTACAGTCGGCCAGGTCTATGACTGGCCAAAATCCACCTACATTGCCGAACCACCATTCTTTGCCAACTTTGGCATGGGCGCGGGCAAGGCACACAACATTAAAGGTGCGAAAGCGCTGGGCGTATTCGGTGATTCCGTGACGACCGATCACATCTCTCCAGCGGGCGCAATAAAGGATTCGTCTCCTGCCGGAAAATATCTGATCGACCACAAAGTATTGAAGGCAGACTTCAACAGCTACGGCGCCAGACGCGGTAATCACGATGTGATGATGCGCGGGACTTTCGCCAACGTTCGCATTAAGAACCTGATGATCCCGGCCAAGGCCGATGGCACCCGTGTTGAGGGTGGGCTGACGCTGATGCAGCCGTCGGGCGAACAACTGCCCATTTACGATGCGGCGATGCGATACATGGCAGCAGGAACGCCGACGGTGGTCTTCGGCGGCGAAGAATATGGCACCGGCTCCTCGCGCGACTGGGCAGCGAAGGGGACCCAGTTGCTGGGCGTGAAAGCAGTGATCGCGAAGAGTTTCGAACGCATCCATCGCTCGAATCTGGTTGGGATGGGTGTGCTGCCGTGCCAGTTCAAAGGCAGCGATACGGCGGTGTCGCTCGGTATCAAAGGCGATGAGGACTTCGACATCATCGGCGTTGAAGGCGGCATCAAACCACAGATGGATGTCACGCTCGTCATCAAAGGCCCCGACGGCTCGAGGAAAGAAGTCCCGGTGCTACTGCGGATCGATACGCCTATTGAAGTTGACTACTACCTGCATGGCGGGATATTGCCGTATGTGTTGCGGGAGTTGGTCGCGTAGACCACATCTTGGCGTGGTGAAAGTCTTAAACCAAGAACTGGCGCGCCTTCCCGGACGGAAGTGGCTGTAAATACCCGTGGATAGGCGATCTGCGTTATTTTCCGTCACAATCCACCTCGCCGCTTGCATGCGGCTCGGATTCGGCAGGCACTGTCGTGTGTCCAGCCTCATCCACTATTCCGCAACCCCGCCGCCAGACCATTGATCGTTAGATGAATCGCCCGCTTCGTCCGCTCATCAGTTTGCCCCGCGCGATAGCGCCGCAACAGGTCGATCTGAAGGTGGTTCAGCGGATCGAGATACGGAAAGCGATTGCGGATGCTGCGCGCCAGTGACGGGTTATCTTCGAGGAAAGCCGTGGTGCCGGTGATCGCGCGCAGCATGTCGACTGTGCGGTGCCATTCCGCTTGGATGATGGAAAAAATCCGTTCAGCCAATTCCCGATCAGGCACAAGATCGATGTAGCGGGCTGCAATGACGAGATCGGTCTTGGCCAGCACCATGTCCATGTTGGCGAGTATGGTGCGAAAAAACGGCCAGTCCGCGTACATCTCACGCAGGCCCGCAAGTGCGGCTTCGCGACCTTCAGGCGTTGCGTCGATCCACTGCTGCACTGCGCCACCGAATCCGTACCAGCCCGGAATGGCGAGACGGCACTGACTCCAACTGAACACCCACGGAATCGCACGCAGGTCTATGATCGATTGCGAGGGCTTACGTGAAGCGGGCCGGCTGCCGATGTTGAGCCCGGCGATTTCGCCGATCGGTGTCGCGCTGCGAAAGAACTCCACAAATCCGGGTGTTTCATAGACAAGATCACGGTAGGTCGCGCAAGCGCTCGCCGACAGTTGATGCATCACGTCCCACCATCGCGGCTGATCGCGACGCTCGGCGGCTGGAAAATTCGATAGCATGGCCGCCGAGATCAGTGTCTCGAAATTTCTTCGACCGAGCACGGTATCGGAGTACTTTGCCGCGATCACCTCTCCCTGCTCGGTGATTCTGAGGCCCGGCGCTGAACATCCGTCCGGCTGCGCCAGAATGGCCTCGAAGGTGGGTCCGCCGCCGCGGCCGACGGTGCCGCCGCGGCCATGGAACATGCGTATCCGGACGCTGGCCTCGCTCGCCAGATCGACCAGGCCTTTCTGCGCGCGGTAGAGCTCCCAGTTGGCAGTGACATAGCCGCCGTCTTTGTTACTGTCCGAATAACCCAGCATGATTTCCTGTAAACCATCCCGGCTATCCAGCCATGCGCGATATTGCGGCAACCCGAAAGCTGATCGCATGATGCCCGCAGCGGATTGCAGGTCGGTGATAGTTTCAAACAAGGGAACAATCGAAATCCTTAACTGCGGCCGACCGTCTCGGGTCGCCAGCGAGCCGGTTTCCTTCAGCAACAACCCGACTTCCAGCAGATCACTGACCGACTGCGCCTTGGAAATGATTGCGTTGGGTACGGCATCACTGCCGAATCGGGCGTTGATGCCAGCAGCCGCTTGAAATACATTCAATTCGCCGACGGCAACTTCGCTATATTGCTCTCCAGCGATCCGCAGCGGACGCGGGTTAGCGAGCTCGCGCAACAGCAACGACACACGCGCCGGTTCATCAAGTTGCAAATAGTCCGGACATACGGCGGCTTTCGCGAGCAACTCTCCCACCACGACCTCATGCACGTCGGAATTCTGGCGAAGGTCGAGTGAAGCCAGATGAAAACCGAAAATATCAACGGCATAGCGCAACTGCGCCAGGCGCCCGGCTGCCAATGCAGCGCTGGCGTGGGTTTCAAGTGACGCCGCCACAATGTCCAGATCGTCGCGAAATTCCTGTGGGCTTGCATATGCCTCAAGCACCACCTCGGGTCGACGAATCGGCTCGGCACCCGCGAGTGACGACATGGTCGCCGCGAGGCGCGCATACACCCCGATGAGCGCCTGGCGATACGGTTCATCCTGACGATGCGCCGAAGCGTCTCCTGAATGCTGTGCCAGCGTCATGAGCTCAGCCGTCGGTGTTACCAGTCGGCTGGACATCGACAGCTCGGCACCGAGGTGATGAACTTCGAACAGGTAGTGCTCAAAAGCGACGGTGGATTGCCGCCGCATTGCGCCTTCAAGCGATTCGGCCGTGACAAAGGGATTGCCATCGCGATCACCGCCGATCCATGAACCCATCCGGAAAAATGTGGGAATACGCTCAGGCGCTCCTGCAATGCGATCCCCAAGCACGCGTTCTCCAGACGTGCGTTCTGTCAGCGCGCGCTCTATATCGCAGTAGATCTTCGGCAGTTCCGACAAAAACGTGTACCGGTAGAAGCTCAAGCCATTTTCTATTTCATCGATCACCCGTAAGCGCGAAAGGCGCAGCATCGCCGTTTGCCATAGTTGCAGGATCGACCTTTTCAGACTACCTTCCGACTCCAAACGTTCTTCCGGTAGCAAATCCGGGCGCTCCAGATGGGTCATCAGGCGCGCGATGTCGCGTTCGCAATCGAGCACCGTTTTTCGTTGTACCTCGGTCGGATGTGCGGTCAGTACCGGGCTCACCAACGCACCGTGCAGCCACGTGCGAATGTCGTTAGCCGAAATATGTTGCGCCGCCAACGTATCAAGCGCGTGTCGCAGGCTGCCCATCTGCGGCGGTGAGCCGGCCAGACGATGCACCCGGCGACGGCGGTTCTGATGGCGGTCTTCGGCAATATTGGCGAGTAACGAGAAGTGGCTGAATGCCCGCACCACATTTAGCGTTTGCTCAATGCTGAGCCCATCGAGCTCATGATTGAGCTCGGTCTTAAGCGTGACCATATCTTCGACGCCGCATGGTGCCGCCGCGCGCCGCAGTGCAACCGCCAGCTTTCGAATATGCTCAATGCGGTTGAAAATTATCTCGCCACTGGCAGCGTGGATGACCTCGCCGAGTAAACGGCCGAGAAACTGGATTTCCTGCCCCAAACGGGCATCTTTATCATCTTCCGACACGGCGTACTGACTCCTGTGAATAGTGAAGCATGATTTTTTTCTGCAATATTGCGAGATGAAACAATGACAACGAAGGCGATCTCTTGTCGTACCGCTGCCCGCCAATGCGGCCACCCAAGAAAAGCAACGCGTCGCGCAACGTGTTGCGCCAGAGCGACCTCTCATGATCGCCGTTGACGATACGCAACGCAACAGC
>JBKJVA010000134.1:0-6986 GCA_046589675.1 Usitatibacteraceae bacterium | reverse complement strand
ACCGGATCATGCCCATTGAGCATCAGAACCTTATCGGCACCGTCGGAACTACTGTTGTATGGGCCAACGCCGGTGCAAGCGGCAAGCGATGTCGCCGTGACGAAAGCGACAGCGAGTCGCGTGATCCACGCCTGACAGAGCCAATTTTTCATCTTTATTTCATACCTTTTTTTCAATAGTTTTACGATTGGCTCCCACTATACCGGCCGTGCCGGTCCTCGCAGCTTGTGCACTCACTTCCAGGCCGCGCCGCCATGGTGCCGAGGCAAATGTTTCCACCAGAAAATTCACAAACGCGGCCACTCGTGGGCTCTTGTGCTTGCCCGGCAAATAGACCGCTGACAGTGGCAGTGGTTCCCGCTGATGCACATCAGTGAGAATAGGCGTCAGCCAACCCGCGCGTATGCCGTCGCTAACAATGACATCGGCCAATCGAATAATACCGACACCGTTCGCCGCCAATTGCAATAGTGTCTCGGCATTATTGGCGCTGACATTGCCTTTGACCTCAATGGATTCAAACCCGCTATTTGTGGCGAACGGCCAGCGGCGCAATTGTGGTGCGGCGCTGATGGACAGGCAGTTGTGTTTGAGTAAATCTTGCGGCGACCGTGGCGTGCCGTTCATCTTCAGATAGCCCGGGGAGGCGCAGATGACGCGCTGCAAATCGCAGATTTTTCTCGCCGTCAGCGACGAATCCCGCAAAACACCGCTGCGGATAGCGATGTCAGCGCCCTCCTCCATCAAATCGATGACGCGATCATTGATCGTGATGTCGATTTCAATTTCAGGATAGCGCTCAAGGAAGCGTGGTAGCGCAGGTGCCAACTGATGCAACCCAAACGCAACGCCAGCGTTTACGCGCAGCAAGCCTTTCGGGCTATTGGAAAAACGCGTGACTTCTTCCTCGGCTGCTTTAATATCAATGAGGATCCGTTTAGCGCTGGAAAAGTACGCGTCGCCTTCCGCCGTCAATGCAAGCTTGCGCGTGGTGCGATTCATCAACCTAACGCCCAATCGGTTCTCCAGCCGTGTCACCAGCTTGGAGAGCGCCGATGGCGTCAAGTCCATATCACGCGCGGCAGCCGAAAAGCTGCCCAGCTCGACCGACCGCACAAATACCCGCATTTCTCCAGGTGTATCCATGGCCTTCTGCTATTTGTGAAATTAATTCAGCAATGTTACGCATTTTATCTGGATTGTGTTTTATGTAAACGCAATCATATGATGCATATGGTGCCGTGTTGAAGCGAAAAAGCGCGTTTTCCCGAAAGACGACCATGATTAGCCAGTCGAAGTTCGAAGTTGACCACGGTGCACGCGTAGTGCGCCAAGTAGAACTTTCACATCTTCTTCAAATCACTACCGCCGCCATCACCGATTGGCTGCGGCAGCGGCACGAAGTTGCACTGCGCCGACCACAGCGGCCAGTGCGCATGTGCTCGGCCAACGCAACGCCTGTGTAAAATTGGTGGCGCGCAGGAGGCAGCATCCACACGACGGCGGTATAATTTACCCCCTCCCGCAACAAAACGAAATCGCCATGAAACGCGTTCGCAGCAAAGCCCCCTTACGCCTTGGCCGTGATGCCGAGCGCCTGATAACGTTGTCCACCGGCTTGGCCGTTTCCGGTAGCCGTGCAGAGGATCGTGTGTGGGAAGCGGAAATTTCCACGCTTGTCGTAAAGGCGATAGAGAGCGGCAACGACCCGGCACTGGAATCGGCGCTTGACCATACATTCAAAAGTAATCCGCTCGCCCACGACGTTCTGATTGAGCTCATCGAAGCGGCGGCGGAGTCAACCCGGTTAACTGTGAATGGTGCGAACTGGGACGTACTATTGCTCGCATTACCGATGGTGGCATGGTCGCGTTATGCGATACCGTCTGGTCCGGTGCCACATGAGATCAGCGATGACGTGGTAACGCATTTGCGAGCGCATGTGCTCGCAGCTGACGCCAGATCGGCTATCAGCCCCTATCTGTACAGCATTGACCAAATGCCGCGCGACTTTTCCAACGTGCGCAAAATGACCGTTAAGCTTGGCGAAGCGGCTATCAACAAAACGGCACCACGCTTCGATTTTTCGCGCTCGCCCGAGACGGCCCCATTGCTCGCGGATTCACGCTTTCTCCTCGCGGCCGTCGCCGTTCCCGAAGGTGCGGCGTTATTTCGATGGCAGGAAAAAACCGGGAAACTCACCCGTACCGACTGTCTCGAGCGATGGGTTGCGCAGGGGCGCCCTAATCTGGCTCGACTGTTGCCAGGGACTGCGTTCGAGTGTTGCCTGCCTGATGCCTACTTCCATAATTGCCGGGAATCTGACCGGCGCGTACGACCCTATGCACTCCGCGCCGCCATCGGTTTTCTTGAAGACACCATGAAGACCAGCGCGGGACATTTACGCGCAATCATTGCAGGTGTCGGTGACGAAATGGTCGACGAGTACCGGATTGCCTTCACGTCACGAGGGCAGGAAGAGGTTGTACACGGTGTCGTATGGCCGTTGTTCGGCCGGGAAGATGATGAGCAGAGCGAAGTCACTCAGCGCACACCCCGCGAGGAAATCGAAGCCATTTTCAAGGAATGCAAAATCGGCGAAGTCCTGAAACTCCCCGACCTGTTCGCACCCGAGTTCTGCGAAGACTGCGGCGCTCCGTTATTCGTCGATGCAGACAAGGAAATGGTTCACGCTGAGCTTCCGGAAGAGGCCGATTCTCCCCCTGCGCACTACCACTAGCAGCGTCCGCAGGTAAGAATTATCACTAATACCGACAGCTTTTTCGCTGCGCGTTAATCGTCAATCACGCGATTCCATACACTCAAGTGACATTGCGCCAATGAATTTGCCCATTTTTCCACGTCGGATCAACCTCCGGGGAACCGGACGGGAATCACATGAATGATCGTATCCGCAGTTTGCTCAATCAGATGACCGCACTTGAGGATGAGATGCACACGCTACTCCATGAACAGGAAACGAAGATGTTCTTCGAGATAAAAGGTCGACGTATTGAATTTGAAAATGCCATCAAGCAGACACACCGCAGGCTCAGGAAAACTTTTTTTCGCTGGTTGGTAACCAACCGACCGCAGAACCTGATTACCGGCCCGATTATTTACAGCATGATCTTCCCGTTGCTCATGCTCGATTTTTTTGTGAGCGTCTATCAGGCGACCTGTTTCCCGATCTACGGCGTGACCAAGGTTCGTCGTCGTGATTACATTGTGCTGGATAGACACCATCTCGAATATCTTAACTTCATCGAGAAGTTTCACTGTACGTACTGTGCTTATGGTGCCGGGCTGACGGCATACATCTGTGAAATCGTTTCGAGGACAGAACAGTATTTCTGTCCGATCAAACATGCCCACAAGATACTCGGCACACCTAATCGCTATCGCAATTTTCTTGATTACGGTGATGCGGTAGATTATGAAACGAAATTGGAAGGATTCAGGGTCGCCCTCGGGGAAAAGCAGTAGGTATCTTTTTACCGAAGCGCAATCGCGGTGTCGTCTGACTAGGCAGCTACCAGATGCGGCTCTTGAACCGGATCGAAGTCTATCCAGTCGCCGTCGCGCCATTCACCTTCGGCTTTCTCGATATCCACGGCCCCGCCAATTCGCAAATCGGCAATTACGAATTTTTCACTGCTTGCGCGCGCGATACGAACAGCAAGAATTACGCCTGCCGGGCGCAGGTTTGGCAACTGATTTGACTGTTTGTCTTGCATACCGCCCATCGCGCCGACCAGCGATCCGGTATAAGCGGCCACACCGGCCGCAGCCAACGCCACCACAGGCCCTCCCGCGAGACCGATGGCACCCGCAGTTAAGCCCGCTGCCAGGGCGGTCGACACGGCAGATGCCTCCTCGGCTTCCGAACCCGGGTTGCCCACTTGCACCCCACTCGTCGCTGGTGTACCGTGCTGCCCGGGCGGATTGTTGTGGAATATACATATGTCTGTGCGATCTACGTAACGAACGATTGCTGCGGCAGCCGCATCGGCCTTAGCCTTGGTTTCAAAGCGACCTGCAATGATTTGTTCCATAACTTTTCCCCTGTTATCTATTGAGACTACACAACATACTAAGTCACTGTTAGTCGGTTAATCTGTAGGCGACAGTGGGAACTGCGCGTAGGACAAATCGGTCCAGTCCGCCCAGTTCCATTGCGATTGCGGCAGCTTTATGCAGTGCGGTGATGTCCTACACAGTTTTGCGGCTTCTTCTGATATGTGGATGCAAGAGCGCATCACAAAGTGTAATCACATTTTGTTGCAGAAGAAATGAGGTAAGCGATCCTGGTCAAACCGATCCCGCCATTATGGATCCCACTGCTTTCTCAAGGGTCAACGTAAAGTCCGCCAACATTATCGGCACCATGGTGGTAAACCACCTGAACGAAGACGTGGGTAATGTCGAGGATGTGGTGATTGATGCCCTCAATGGCCGCATTGTCTGTGCGGTACTTTCTTTCGGGGGCTTCTTTGGCTTGGGCGAAAAACTCTACGCCGTACCATGGAAAGCTTGCGTTACGACAAGGAAATGTAAGTCTATGTGCTCAACGTGAACCGAGACCAGATCGCAATCGCACCCGCACTTCGTTAACGAAACCTGGCCCCAATTTACAGATGACTGGAACCGGCTGGTGCATCAGTTTTACGAATCTTTGCCAGTCTGGGTTGCATAGCGCACCAGGCGCGCCGTTGTTGAAAGTAACGCGAAAATTGGATTTTCGTGGCTCTCGACTAATGCTGCAAATTCGTTGTCATCGCACTCGCTGTCATCAAAATTAGATTGCAACGCGTTGTAGGTTTCAAGGCTTGTTACCACACGGGTTTTTGAGTGCGGCGTCAAGTTCGTTTCGCACCGCACCGATTATTGAGCCGAGCGGTCAAGCGACGGCCCAATCCGACCTACCGAGACAATTAGCGCTTTTTGTAAGGATTCATCATGAAAATACAATCTCTTCGCATCCGGGCTTTCGCTCTCGTCACCAGCGTTGCCGTTTTAGCTTTCAGTAGCCTTGCCACCGCGGACCCGCCATCACGCGTCGCGCGCCTCGGCTACATGACCGGTGGCGTTAGTTTTTCACCTGCAGGCGAGAGTGACTGGGTACGCGCCTCGATCAATCGGCCGCTTACTACCGGCGACCGCATTTGGGTGGATTCCCGTGCGCGCGCTGAAATTCAGGTCGGCGGCGCAATGGTTCGCATGAGTTCCAATACCAGCGTTTCCATTCTCAATCTCGACGACCGCATCGCCCAACTGCGATTGTCCCAAGGGACATTGAACGTGCGCGTGCGTAGACTCAGCCGCAATCAAATATTTGAGGTGGCCACGCCGAACCTGGCTTTCACGCTGACGCAACCCGGTGAATACAGGATCAGCGTAGATCGCGACGGCTATGCCACGGACATTTTCGTGCGCCGCGGTCAGGGTGAAGCATATGGAGATGGTGCTGCGTACATCATTGATTCGCGGCAGGCGTACAGTTTCACGGGGACCGGCTTGCGTGATTACGAATATGTTAACGCACCACGCTTCGATGACTTCGACCGCTGGTCCAGTGATCGCGACCGTCGCTACGAAAACTCGCAGTCTGCGCGCTATGTGTCGCAAGACGTGGTCGGCTATGAAGACCTCGACGCGAACGGTAATTGGCGCGTCGATGAAACCTATGGACGCGTGTGGTTCCCGAATCGCGTGTCCGCCAGTTGGGCACCTTACCGCGACGGCCATTGGGCATGGGTAGATCCTTGGGGTTGGACGTGGATTGATGACGCACCCTGGGGCTTTGCCGTATCCCATTACGGTCGCTGGACCAATCTCCGCGGCGCATGGGGCTGGGTGCCGGGACCGGTGCGTGAGCGGGCGTACTACGCCCCGGCGCTGGTCGCCTTTGTAGGTGGCAACAACTTCCAACTGCGCATTTCAAGCGGTAACGTCGGTGGTATCGGCTGGTTTCCGCTTGGGCCCCGCGAAATTTATCGGCCGTCGTATGCAGTAAGCCGTGGCTATTTCGAAAATGTAAATATCAGCAACACGGTCATTAACAATACCATCATTAACAATTACTACAACAATTCGAACGTCACCAACGTTGTATACGCCAACCAATCGATACCAGGTGCGGTCGTTGCAGTTCCGACCGCTGTGTTCGTGCAATCGCAGTCAGTCGCGAGAGCGGCAGTGCCGGTATCACGTGACATGGTAGTCAGCGCGCCAGTCATGGCCGTTCCATCCGTGGCGCCAACGCCACAGAGCGTGCGTGGTGCCGCCGTGCAGGCTGGTGCGCCACCGCCCAGCATGTTTGATCGGGCAGTGGTCGCACGTACCGCGCCCCCACCTGCATCGGTCGGCTTTGCCGCGCAACAGCAACAGCTCATCGCCCAACCAGGCAGACCGCTTGATGCCGCAGCACGCAAGGACCTAAGACCCGTTGCCGCCGTGCCAGCGCCAGTCATCAATGTTGTTGCTCCGGCACAAATTGCACCGCCGACCGTACTGCCTCCGCGTGTTGCACCGGCTGGCAACGCGGCTGACGGACGCGGACGATCCGATGAACGCCGAGCACCGGGTATGCGTGGTGAACCGCTTGCACCTGCAGCGGTTGCACCACCACAAATGGTACCGTCGGCACCCGCAGCACAACCGATGGAGCAACGCGGCAGGCCAATCGAGCAACGTGGCAGAGGTGAGCAACAGCGTGCGCAGCCAGCCAACCCGGCAGCGCAGCAAGCGCCTGCAGCGGTTGTACCACCGCAATTGGTACCACCGGCACCCGCAGCACAGCCGATAGAGCAACGCGGCAGGCCAACCGAGCAACGTGGCAGGGGTGAGCAACAGCGTGCGCAGCCAGCCAGCCCGGCAGCGCAGCAAGCACCTGCAGCGGTTGCACCACCGCAATTGGTACCGCCGGCACCCGCAGCACAGCCGATAGAGCAACGCGGCAGGCCAACCGAGCAACGTGGCAGGGG
>JBKJVA010000168.1:0-3785 GCA_046589675.1 Usitatibacteraceae bacterium | reverse complement strand
GAGATTGCCCACCGCGCGGTTGGAAAAAGCGATGCCGTTGGCAAACATGGTGGGATCACCAAAAAACTGGCGGGTCGTGGCCATATAGGCGGCAAAGGTCCGATACGGCGCGACCGGTGTGCCGCCCGCACCCAGATAATTGGCGTTCGGCAATGCCGATATCTCAGCCGCGCTGCTGGCGAGCGAAAACAGCAGCGCGCTGCGGGCTTTTTGCAAGGAAACATCGGTACCGAACACCGGGCCATCGGGCGTGCGCACGAGGGCCAGCACTTCACCCTGCGTATCGACGATCGAAATGGTGACCTGTACGGCGGACCCCAACGGCCTGCGGATTTGAGCGCGGGCGCGATTGGCAATTTTCAGCGCCTCCTGGAGGATGGTGGTCACCTCGTTACTTTTTAACTGCCCATCGGTGCCGTCGCGAACCGGGTAGCGATTCTGGTTACTGCTGTCGACGAGGATGAAGGCCCCCTGCGCCGCGAATGCGCCGGTGTC
The DNA here is from genome assembly GCA_046589675.1 of Usitatibacteraceae bacterium. Taxonomy (GTDB): domain Bacteria; phylum Pseudomonadota; class Gammaproteobacteria; order Burkholderiales; family Usitatibacteraceae; genus UKL13-2. The sequence continues at coordinate 3,290 of JBKJVA010000168.1, read as the reverse complement.
GGCGCGATAACCCGATGCGGCATTGCCAAACGAGACCCCCTGCCGGATAGTGCCGTCGAAATAGCCGGTCACCGTAACCACCGCACCAGCGAGCGCCGCAAATGCCGGTGCCTGTGCAGCATTGGCCTGAAGTGATTCCGAATCGACATAACGAAACGTGCGACCGTCAGCGGTAATGCGATTGCCACGAATGTCATCCGGTGCGGCAAAGCCAACCGAGCCGGCAACGGCAATCAGTTCATCGACATCCTGATCGACATCGGTGATATCTGAGTCGAGCCCGTACACGCCGTCGGCAATGACGCCAATACCGCCGACCAGGCGGTTGTTCTTGTATAGCGGTAAGCCACCTGGGTCAGCGGCGAGTCCCAATGGAGAACGCTTTGGCCCGACGCTGCCATTTTCTGTGCGGCGCATCAAGTCCGAGCACGATAGTTGTGAAAACTGCACACCGTAAAGCGGGCCGCCAGGCTGGTTGAATTCGCGAGGATTGAAATTTTCCTGGACAATTTGGCTGGCTGTCCGGGTCGAAAATGCATTGCCATTCGACGACAGGTATGCGCCGGTGATTGCTTTGGTAACAGCCGCAAACGTGTCGGGAAGAATGTCGATGTTTTCGAGGCCGCCATTGACGCCGCGGCCACTGCCGATGCGAAAAGTGGTCTTGGCACCCGTCATCCGAAACACGCCCAGTACGTTGCCGACGCGGTCGACAACGGCAATCGTTGCCGGCTGTTTGCGCGCGTTCGCCTCATTGGAGGCTTGCGCGATCACCCGCTGTACGTCTTCGACGGTCAGGAAATCGGTCACCGTTGCCGGCGGTGTGCAGGGTCCGGTACATACCGCTGTACCGACATCGCCGCCGCCACCGCAGGCGCCGAGCAATCCGATCACCATGACCGCACTGCACCTCACCAACCATCGGATCATTGCGGCGCTCCGCCAGCGCCTTTAAGGAAACGCCGATTAAGTCCTTCGACAGGCTCACCACGAACGGTAACTTGTTGATTCCGTTCGTGGTGAGCTTGTCGAACCACATTCAAATTCGATTTAATCGGTGTTTCCTTAATGGTCGCAAGGGAAGCGTGCTCGGCATGGTAGCTGTCGACCGCCGCCGTTTTCTGCAACAGTTTCGGTTGATTGCTGCCCGGCAGGATGGGCGGCACACCCGATTTAGGGCTACCCGTATGAAATCCGTGGCAAGTCTCACAAGTGCCCGGCGCTTTATCTTTGCTCGTCACGTTGCCGCCGTGACACTCGCGACAATTCTTGATATCCGGAATGGCGATGTCAGCACTTTTCTTTGATCCCACAACGTCGTGACAGGACGCGCATTTATACGTGTCGTGTCGACTATGCGGAAAGCGCGCTTTGGGCAACCAGTGTTGGGTAACGGCAATGGGCGCAATCAGCCACCGATTAGCCGCTTCGGCGCCCGTCTCGCCGCGCTTGATCTGGTGACATTCAAAGCAGACCCGCACCTCGAACAATTCCTGGGTAATCTTTTCTGCCTTGGTGTTGGCCCAGACGAGCGCCGCTTCACGCCGAGTTTCGCCAACGCGCTGTCCAGGACGTTTAATGCCATCTTCAACGACCACGTCGATCGGCGTGCCGGTCAGTGCGGCCTGTGCGTAATATTCCTGAAGCGTCGAGATCACGTCGGCGACCTTGCCATGCGGAACCTGACGGGTGGTGGCCTTGGGTTCGAATTCGAGCGAATGGCAGGACTGGCAATGTGCGGCCATCGTCACCGGCTTGAAACGGATGCCCGATTCATCGGCTGCATGACAATTCTTGCACTCCATCTGCACCTTGCCGCCTGGTCCACGCAAGCCTTTGGCACTGATGTGAACATCGTGTGGAAACTTCAGGCCCGAGGCTTCGACGTAGCGCGCTTTATCGTCCTGCTGAATCCGTACAATCGCGGCAGCACCGGTTTTTCCGGCCAACAGCATCGATACCTTGAACGGCGGATGGTCTTTGCTGAATTCGGCAACATCGACGACGCCGGTCTGCGGGTGGCGGGATTTCAGATTTTGATGGCAGTCGGTACACAAGCCGGAATCGGATCGCACCAATCCTTTCGGCCCCTTGTGATCGCGATGGCAGGAAGAACAGCGCGTTTCACCAAACACGCCGGCATGGACTGCCTTGGCTGCTTTCGTGTCGAGTGCAAAATGCCAGCCGATTTTCCGATGGCAGTCTTCACACGCACCATTGGTAACCTGAACAAATGGTTGCTGGTGACAGGCGCTACAGTTACTGCCAAAGCTGGCATGCGCGCTCGATAGCGGCCCTACATCCCAGGAGGCGTCTGCCGCCAGTGCAGTTGTTGCCGCGGATTTGCCATGCCCACGTTCGAGGGCATTGAGAACCGGCCAGGCGAGAAAAAACAGCAACACCACCGCGCCAGCGACCCAACTGAAAGTGCGCTTGGATAACCAGGTGGATCGCAGGCCTGCCTTGACGTGGCTTTTTACTTCTTCAAGGTCATCTCTGAGTGGATCAATGAGTTCCACACTCAAGCCGATGTCCGCGTCAGCTGGCGTCGGCAATACCATTATTTCAAACGGTCCGACAACTATCCGTTGGCCTGCTTCGAGTATTGCGGCGCTCTCGATGCTCCCATCCACACTTACCATGCCCCCGCGTGCTTCGATGTACGATACCCCATCTACCCCGCAAATGACTTCGGCATGAAACAGGGCAATGCGAGGATCGGAAAGATGTAACTTGCAATCGGCACCGCGTCCGATTCGGAGCGTTTCGGCAATTACCGTTTGTTCAGTGCTGGCTGGCTGGCCTTTCTTGTTGCGCGTAATGGTCGCAAGTTTGGTTTTCATCATTGCCTACCAATAGAAGAATACGGCGACGATATGTGCCACCAGTGCCGCGAGTAAAGCGACCGATAACGGCACATGGAAAAACAGCCATATATCCATGATCGCCTTGTAGCGTATATCTGTGCGCGCACGCCCTACCAGTCGCTGTTTGCGCAACATCATCCCGTACAGATCCTGATGCTTGCGTGCATCCTCCCCTTTGACGGTCGCTGCCCGCGCCTTGATCAGTTTGACGGCCCCGGTTGTGGGGCAATTGGCTACGTGTTCACGCAATTGCGCCAGGACGCCACCACCGATAGGTGTCTCCTGTATCGATTCAAGAACCGCGCGGTTGACCTCATCGGACATGCCGAGCGCCAATCGGCGCGACTCGCGATCAATGTCAGCAATCTTGAGGGTGAGACTCTCAAGGGTATCCTCGGCAAGATTTTCCGTCATCAGCGTCGG
>JBKJVA010000282.1:0-2744 GCA_046589675.1 Usitatibacteraceae bacterium | reverse complement strand
GTTGAGAGCAAGATTGCGGCCTTGCAGGAAAACGTCAGGACACTTGAAAAGCAGCTCGGTAGCCTGAAATCAAAGCTGGCGGCGTCCCAGGGCGACGATTTATTGGCGCAGGCGGTGGAAGTCAACGGCGTGAAAGTGCTGGCGACCAAGCTTGAAGGCGCGGATGCCAAAAGCTTGCGCGAAACCATGGACCAGTTGAAGGGCAAGTTGAAATCCGCCGTGATTGTATTGGCCATTGTGGATGGCGACAAAGTCAGCCTCGCTGCGGGTGTTACGAATGACCTGATCGCAAAATACAAGGCCGGTGACCTGGTGAATCACGTCGCGCAACAGGTCGGTGGCAAGGGCGGAGGCAAGCCGGACATGGCGATGGCAGGTGGCACGGATGCCGCTGCATTGCCTGCGGCGCTGGCCAGTGTGACGGGTTGGGTGGCTGCAAAATAGGGTGTGATTTTTAATGCAGCAAAAGCGAGAAGCAGATTTCTCACCTTCGGTTCGAAATGACAGATGTTTATTTGTTGGAGAACCGCAATTCTCACCAGTGTCATTTCGAGCAACGCGAGAAATCTGCTTTGGAAAAAACCTATTTTGTTTACCTGCTTGCCAGTAAATCGCGACGGCTTTATGTTGGCGTGACCAACAATCTGGAACGCCGCCTCTACGAGCACAAGCAAAAACTCGTTGATGGATTTACAAAGTCGTACAACATTGACAGGTTGGTTTTTTTCGAGTCGACAAATGACGTGCGTTCTGCACTTGAACGCGAGAAGGAAATCAAGAGATGGCGACGAGAGAAAAAGATTGCTTTGATTGAGACGATGAATCCGGCTTGGGATGATTTGAGTGAATCGTGGAAACAGTGAAGAAGCAGATTTCTCACCCATGAAACCGGGTTCAAAATGACAATTTTTTCGGGCAGCTCAATAAAATCACTGTCATTTCGAACCCAGTCCTTCGGGTGAGAAATCTGCTGTTGCCTTAACCTGATCTGAACATGTTCGAAATCTTCAAACACTGCCCCCGCTGCGCCACCGAATTAATCGACCGTGAAATCGCGGATGACGGCGGCGTACACATGCGTCGCGCCTGTCCGGCCGATGCTTGCGGATTCGTGCAGTGGCAGAACCCAACACCGGCGGTTGGTGCCTTGGTGGAACATGAAGGCCGTATCATCCTGGCGCGTGGTGCAGAGTGGCCGGAGGGGACGTTTGCGTTAGTTACTGGGTACCTGGAAAAAAATGAAGATCCAAAACGTGGCGTTGCCCGCGAGGTCAAGGAAGAACTCAATCTTGATGTTGTCGAGACGACGCTCATCGGCAACTATATTTTCGAGCGCAAGAACGAAATCATGCTCTGCTACCACGTTGTGGCGACCGGCGAAATCCGTATGAGCCCGGAATTAATCGAATACCGGCGCTACCAACCCCACGAATTGCGGCCCTGGCCGCGTGCGACCGGATTTGCTGTCGCAGACTGGATGAAATCCCGCGGACTGGAAGTGATATTTATTGATCGACCGTCAAGCAGCGTATCTGCCCCGACCGATCGAAAGGCCTGACATGGATGCAAACAAAGTAATGCCGGAAACAGTGGCCGCACAGGCTCTGGGCTGGATCGACGATGCGACAAAGGCGATCTCCCCGCCGATACATACCGCGACGACGTTCGTGCGCGACCCCGACAATCAATATCGCAATGGGCGTGTGTATGCTCGCGACCATAATCCCACGTTCGATCAACCCGAAGCGGTTCTATGCGCGCTGGAGAAGGGCGCGCATGCCGCATTGTTTGCCTCGGGCATGGCAGCAGCGACAGCAACTTTCCTGGCGTTACGGCCCGGCGACCACGTGATTGCACCCAAAGTGATGTATTGGTCGCTGCGCAACTGGTTGATGAATTTTGCGACGCAATGGGGGCTGCAGGTCGAATTCATCGATATGTCAAACCTGGATGAACTGCAGCGCAGCATGCGCATCGGCAAAACCAGGCTGTTGTGGATTGAAACCCCGGCCAACCCACTGTGGACCATCACCGATATTGCAGCCGCTGCAGAGATAGCCCATGCAGGCGGCGCGCTGCTTGCGGTTGATTCCACCACGGCCTCGCCAGTACTCACCCGTCCATTGACGCTGGGTGCGGACATTGTCATGCACTCGGCCACTAAATATCTCAATGGCCATTCTGATTTGATCGCGGGCGCGCTGGTCACGGCAGCGGATTCGGAATACTGGACACGTGTGAAAAGTGTTCGTGCGCAAATGGGCGGCACCATTGGGTCGTTCGAAGCCTGGCTATTGCTACGCGGCATGCGCACACTTTTTTTACGGGTCGAAGCAGCCTGCCGTTCCGCGCAGCGCGTCGCTGAATTCTTTGAACATCACCCGCTGGTGTCGCAAGTTCTCTATCCGGGGCTAAAGAATTTTACCGGCCACGACATTGCGTCACGGCAGATGCAGCGCGGCTACGGGGGCATGTTATCGATTCGCGTCAAAGCGGGCGAAGCAGCCGCGATTGCGACTGCGGCGAATGTAGAGATCTGGAAACGCGCGACGTCGTTGGGCGGGGTTGAGAGCCTGATCGAGCATCGCGCCAGTGTGGAAGGTGTGGACACGCCCGTGCCAGGCGATCTGTTACGTTTGTCCGCAGGCATCGAAAGCGCCGATGATTTGATCGAAGACCTCGACCAGGCGCTTATGCGGGGGCATGACGGATGAGCGCCACAGAAAAAATTCAGCGCTATCTGT
>JBKJVA010000276.1:0-3546 GCA_046589675.1 Usitatibacteraceae bacterium | reverse complement strand
GTTTTCACCGCGCTGGAGGTAAAGCTCGCTGCGGGAAACATTTTTGCGTTGAACCATTGCTTGCCGGTCACTTCGTCATTGGCGTCCTTTGAGCCGGCGTCGATGCTGGCCAGATCGATGCTGATGTCGACCTTGGCCGCATCGGGCCTGGCGGGATCGAACGCAACGCGGGTGGTGAATTTCGGGAAGCTACCTTGTACGGGCACACCCATTTGACGCGAGGTGAAAGTGAGTGTGGATTTATCGGCCAGCACGTTGTTGTACTCGATCGCCTGAGTGGCGCTGCTGGCAGCGGCGATATAAAGGGCAAACAGGGCGACGACAGGTTGACTGCGATATTTCATGGTGGTCTGTTTATTAAAGTTGGCGGGATTATTTATAACGCGCAGGCAGCATGCGCCGAAGGATGTCGTCTTTATCGATGAAATGATGTTTTAACGCAGCGGCGATGTGCGCGATGACGAGTCCGATCATTGAGTAATTCAGATAGCGGTGGACCAGCGCCAGCGTTTCACCCAGCGCTTCGTTTTTGGCTAACAGGTCCGGGATGGGAACAACGCCGAAATAGACGGTTTGAAACCCCTTGGCAGAACTCATCAGCCATCCGGTTAAAGGAATAACGATCATCAGCGCGTAGAGCGCGTAATGGGTGGCTTCGGCAACCTTGCGCTGCCAGACGGGCACGTCATCCGGCAGTGGCGGGGCCGGGTGCGTCAAGCGCCATAGGCTGCGAACTAGTACCAGCATGAAAATGGTCACACCCGCCCATTTGTGCCACGAATACAGGCGCAATTTGTCGGGAGAAAGTGCCAGCCCGACCATATATAGGCCAACGCTAAGCGAGGTAAGGATCATCAATCCGATGAGCCAGTGCAGGCCGATGGCGACGCCGGTATAGCGTTGCATATTCATCGGGTCTTTCCGGTGCCCGTTAGGTCAGCCGGTTCAAATGCCGCACGAAGCCGGGTGAGTTGTTGATGAAAACTGCTCAGTTCCGCATCGCTAAAACTGGCAAACAAGGGCGCGAGGTGCGCCAGGTGCTGGGGGAAGATATCTTCAAATAGGGCCTGACCCTTGCGGGTAAGTCGCGTGATCCAGCTTCGACCGTCGTCGGGGGAATCGTGGCGGCTGACCAATGCTTTTTGTTCCAGGCGGTCGAGCACCCCGGTCATCGTGCCTTTGGTAATAAGTGTTTTTTCGCCCAATTCTTTACAGGTCATGCCCGCTGAGTTGCCGAGGGTGGCGATGATATCGAATTGCGCCGGTGTCAGCCCCAGTTCGCGCACGTGCAGAGCGGAGCAGCGCTCGAAGCTCTGCGCGCACGAAACTAGCGCCCGAACGACCGGCATAAAGCGTTTATTTGGCGTCTGCATATCAATGGTGGTGAATCAAACTAGTTCGCATTAGGACTATATTTTGCACGAAGGTGAACGGGTGTGTCAAGCAGGGGTGCATTAGCCGAACGTTTGCGTTCAAAAAAGCGCGAAGACGTTCACTTACTGGAAAAATTCACGCAGCAAGAATTCTTCAAGGCCCGCAGTGTCCTCCACGCGCGCAGACAGCACCACGACCCGCCCAAGGCGATGTGAATCCCAATTGAAATCACGCTGATAATGCGTGCGAATCAATTCAATCATGCGGCGGATGATGGCGAGCTCGATATTGCCGTTGAGCCCCGCGTCGACTTCGATAATATCGCGGCGGCTGTTGCTGGAATCATTGGTCCAGCCACGAAACGAGAATTGCGCTGCGCGGTGACCCTTGCTCAAAATTTGAAACACGCCGCTGGTTCCGTCTCTTTGGCTTAGGGATTTCAGGTTGCGGTTGATATTGGCCGCCGCAATGTCATCGTTTGATGGTTGTCGTCCATTTGAAAGGCCATTTGCGGTTGACTCTGCCCTCGCAGCGGCCTCTGCAGCCGCCCGCCGCGCACGATTGGCGTTCACCATGCTCATGAAGTCGACGGGCGCGGATTCGGCAGGCCGCACTGGCGAGGCTTGCTCTGGAACCAGCGGCGTGGTTTGTGGGACGAGACTGGGTACCGTCATCATCGGCGGTGTGCGGGCCGCCCGCGCGCGGGGCTGGGTTGGTTGCTGTGGGGGAATCACCGCTGCAGCGCTTGGTGGCGGGCTTTCCACCGCCGGGTTCAGACGAACCACCAGTGGTCCCTGGGTACCCGCAAGCGGTGAATCTGTTTCTTTGCGCGTCGGCATCATGACAAAAAACAATACATGAAAGCAAAGTGACAGCAGTAAGCCGATCCCGATGTAGCGTATGGGCCGCGCCATGGGCGGACGCAGATGGCTGCCAGAGAGGTTCACGGTGTCGGCAGAGATGCCGCCATCAGCGGCAAAAATCAGGGTTTGATACATTGGCGAGATTATGAGGGACAGCGTGCGCCGTTTCCCGGCTGCACAAATGGAGTCAAGCCAATAGGATTGCCGCAAGAGTTGGTGGTTCCCTGTTCGCAGAACATATAGGCACCGTTGGTTGGGGCAATCGCAAAGCGGCTATGCTATGCCAACCGCACCCTAGACCCGAACCAGGAGAGTTCCCCGTGGCAAAAGAAAATTACAGTATGGATAACCATTGGCTGCCGTTTACGCCCAACCGCCATTTCCGTGAGCACCCGCGCGTTTTTGTCGCCGCTGACGGCATGACGTTCACGACTGACGATGGACGCAAAGTCCTCGACGGCGTTTCGAGTTTGTGGTGTGTGGGCGCAGGGCACAATCGCCGGTCGATCAACGAGGCCATCAAGACGCAACTCGATACACTCGATTACGCCACCGCGTTTCAGGTCGGCAATGACAAGGCATTCATCGCGGCAGAAATGATCGCCGCACTCGCGCCGGGCGACTTGAACAAGGTATTGTTTTGTAACTCGGGCAGCGAGGCCGCTGACACCTCGCTTAAAGTTGCGCTCGCCTATCACCGTGCGCGGGGCGAAGGTCATCGCAACGTTTTCATCGGCCGCGAGCGTGGCTACCACGGTGCCGGATTCGGTGGCATGAGCGTAGGCGGCATTCCGGCCAACCGCAAGGTATTCGGCACGGCGTTTTTGCCACGCGTGGACCATCTGCGTTTCATCCACGATCCTGTCAACCACGCATTTATCAACGGTGTAGAGCCCGAGTGGAAAGAAGACCCGCTACTCGAACTGGAACAACGTCTGCTGCCGCTGCATGATCCGAGCAACATCGCGGCCATCATCGTCGAACCAGTGGCAGGAAGCGCGGGCTGGTACTTGCCACCCAAAGGCTATCTCAAGCGATTGCGCGAAATTTGTGACAAGCACGGCATCCTGCTGATATTCGATGAAGTGATTACCGGTTTTGGCCGCATGGGGACCAATTTTGGCGCTGATTTTTATGGTGTCGTACCCGACATGCTCAATTTTGCCAAGTGCGTGACCAATGGCGTGATTCCGCTGGGTGGGGTGATTTGTCGCGATCATATTTACGATTCAATGATGAAGTCCACCGAAAAGAGCCCCGATCACGCGATCGAATTTTTTCACGGCTACACCTATTCCGGTCACCCGGT
>JBKJVA010000342.1:0-9764 GCA_046589675.1 Usitatibacteraceae bacterium | reverse complement strand
CGCCGGCCACTGCGTCACCGGACGCGGCATATTCCGCGACCAGCGCATGAGCATCGTCAGCAGCAGATCAGCCCCGGAAAATTCGTGTCCGAGCAGGTACGGGCCATGCGCGGAAAGGTGCGCATCGAGTCGATCCCACACTGCTTCTATTTTTAGCTGCACTGCCTTGCGGGTTTCTGGTGTGTGTTCCGCCAATCCGAGATCGGTCGGATAAAACCAAATGCGGTACGTGGCAGCGAGCGAATTGCTCAGATACACAATCCATTGCAACCAGGCTTCGTGTTCAGGCGTACCAGCGCGCGGCACCAGATGCGCTTCGGGATGTCGCTCACTCAATATCATTAACAGCGCGGCCGACTCTGTCATCGCGCGGCCGTCGATGACCAGAGTCGGCACGACGCCCTGCGGATTGAGTGCCAGATAAGCTTGGCTACGTTGCTGGTTGGCGTCTAAATCGACCAGTTCAAGCCGATGGGGCGCGCCGATTTCCAGTAGCGCCAGATGCACCACCATGCTGGCGGAGCCGGGGGAATAGTAAAGGGTATACATGAGTGCTCGCGAGTGAGTTCGGGGAGGTTAATGACCTGTTTCGACAATGTCTGGTCAAAACTCTAGCAATGGCGCGCTGTTTGAGCCATTTGTTAGCCAGCAGGCGCGCCAGTGCTAGACTTTATTGTTTGGGAACTTCTAATAACCCCGTCGTCCCAGCGCAGGCTGGGACCCAGTCCGTCCAAGTGCTTGAAAATACGATGGGCTGGATTCCAGCCTGCGCTGGAATGACGAACTTTTGAGGTTAATAGAAGTTCCCTTAGGTGTAAATCGCCATTTGGCGCGCATTGCAGACACAAAATGGCTGGAAAGCCGCGCCAGATATAGAGTTTGTATTTTTATCACGGTTATTACTATTGTCCGTGTTTTTATATGGGCAGCTTCCAAACATCACCTTGACCCCTCAAAACCAGCCATGAACGTGATCCCCACTTCTATCCCGGATGTCAAAATCATCGAACCCAACGTATTCGGAGACGAGCGCGGCTTTTTCTACGAAAGCTTCAATGCGCGCGCCTTCAGCGAGATGGTCGGTATCGACGCGGACTTTGTACAGGACAATCACTCCAAATCGGTCAAGGGCGTGTTGCGTGGCCTCCACTACCAGATCGAGCAGGCGCAGGGAAAGCTGGTACGCACGGTGGTTGGCGAAGTCTTCGATGTGGTCGTCGATTTGCGAAGAAGTTCCCCGACCTTCGGCAAGCACGTTGCTGTCCTGCTGTCGGCCCAGAACAAGCGCATGTTATGGGTGCCGGTGGGCTTTGCGCATGGTTTTCTGGTCACGTCGGATCACGCCGAGTTTGTCTACAAGACCACCGACTATTACGCGCCGGCCCATGAGCGCAGCCTGCTCTGGAACGACCCGGCGCTCGCTATCGATTGGCCGCTAGCAAGTGTTGGCGCGCTACAGCTCAAGCAGGCCGATGCCAATGGGCGCACACTTGCCACAGCAGAAGTATTTGCCTGATGGTCGCGCCGGCACCGCGTATCCTCATCACCGGGAAAAACGGGCAACTGGGTTGGGCGCTGGCACAGTCGTTCGCGTCGTACGGCGACGTATTCGCGTTCGACCGCGACGCACTGGATCTGGCCGATCCAGATGCCATCCGCCGCTGTTGCAACGACGTCAAGCCTGCGTTGATCCTGAATGCCGGTGCCTACACAGCGGTGGACCGCGCGCAACAAGAGCCGGAGCTTGCCATGCAAGTCAACGCTGTCGCGCCGCGGGTACTTGCCGAGGAAGCCAACCGTCTGGGTGCATCGCTCGTCCACTATTCAACTGACTATGTGTTTGCCGGTGACGCAACCGCACCTTACGTTGAGGAAGACGAAACTTCGCCGCAGAATGTCTATGGGAAAACCAAGCTCGCCGGTGAGCAGGCAGTTTGTGCAGTGGCGAATCGCTTTCTGGTCTATCGAACCAGCTGGGTGTATGCGGCGCGCCGGCAGAACTTTTTACTGACAATGCTGCGGCTTGCGAGGGAACGCGAAGAGCTGCGTGTGGTCTCCGACCAGATCGGCTCACCCACCTGGGTACAAACACTGTCCGACTTTACCCGCGCCGCCGTTGACGCCGAGGCACGTTTGACGATTGCCGACGGTATTTATCACGTCTCCGCAGGCGGACGTACTTCATGGCATGGCTTTGCTGAGGCAATTCTTGCCACCATTGCCGATCCACGCCGCATCGCCAAGCGGGTCGTGCCGATTTCGACCGACGATTTCCCCACGCCGGCAAAAAGGCCTGCCTTTTCGGTACTCTCAAACCAAAAAATTGAATTCGTGACAAAGATGCGTGTCCCAGACTGGCAAGACCAGTTGGCTGGCTGCGCAGCAGATTACGCGCGGGCGCGGTAACCTGCTTTCAGATCGCAGTCAGAGCGCTGTCAGCCTGTTACAGCTTGACACAGCATTGCCATTGCCGATGCCGCCCCAGGAGGGGCGCAGACTGGCTCGGCTGATATACTCCAAGGCTCACACTTTTTTGTTTACAAATCAAGGGCATCGTTTTGCTTAACCCTGTAGAACCTGATCACGATTCCAGCTATTCAGCGGTTGCGCCCGAGGCGGCGCCGGTCTATCCCCGACTGGGCGAGATACTCATTTCGCGTGGCAAGCTCGATCTGGCCAATCTTGATCGCGCGCTCAAAGTGCAGGACACCGCGCGCAGTACCGGCGCGATTGCCGAAAAGCTCGGTTCGATCTTATCCCGACTGGGCATGTTGTCGAGCCGCGAGCTGGCTGAAGCGCTGGCACAGCAGCGTGGCTGGACCATCGTGGAAGCCTCGGAATTTCCTGAGCTGCCGATCCTGGAGGAGACCGTTTCACCGCGATTTTTGCACGAGGTACGCGCCATTCCCGTGGCCGAGTCCGAATCGGAAGTGGTGCTGGCCATGACCGACCCGGCGCAAAATTTCACAGTGAAAGCGGTCGCTGCGGCGACGCGCAAACGTGTCATCTCCAAATTGCTCGTCGAGAGCGATTTTGAAATCATTTACGAACGGCTTTATGGCAGCGGCAAATCCTCGATGGGGCAAATCGTCGACAATATTTCGACGCGCGACGAGGAACAGGATTTTGGCGACATCGAGCAACTGAAAGATCTCGCGTCCGAGGCACCGGTGATCCGGCTGGTGAACCTGATCATCAACCATGCACTGGAGCGCCGCGCCTCAGATATCCACGTTGAACCGTTTGAAAACCGGCTGATCGTCCGCTACCGAATCGACGGCGTATTGCACGAAACCGAATCCCCGCCGCGTCGCCTCTCGGCAGCGGTGATATCGCGTATCAAGATCATGGCAAATCTCGATATCGCAGAGCGGCGGCTGCCGCAGGATGGCCGCATCAAGCTGCGGGTGCAGGGCAAGGAAATCGACCTGCGCGTATCGACGGTGCCGACCATGCACGGCGAGAGCGTGGTCATGCGTATTCTCGACAAAGGCGGCGTGGCGCTTGATTTCCACGCGCTCGGATTCGACGACGCGAACCTGAAAGTATTCACCGCCATTCTCGATCTGCCCTACGGCATCCTGCTGGTGACAGGCCCCACCGGCAGCGGCAAAACCACTACGCTCTACACCGCGCTGGATCGCCTCAACAAGCCCAACGTGAAGATCCTCACGGTTGAAGACCCGGTTGAATACCAGATGCCGGGCATCAATCAGATTCAGGTGAAGCCGCAAATTGATCTCACGTTTTCGAATGCGTTGCGTTCGATCGTGCGTCAAGATCCGGACGTGATCATGATCGGCGAAATTCGCGATCTGGAAACGGCGCAGATTGCGATGCAATCCGCGCTCACTGGCCATATGGTATTGAGCACCATACACACCAACGATGCCGCCGCGACGATCAATCGTCTGCTCGACATGGGTGTGGAAGATTATTTGTTGACGTCCACCGTGGTCGGTATCCAGGCGCAGCGCCTGGTGCGGGTTCTCTGTGGGCATTGCAAGGCCTCCTACCACCCGGTTGAGGAAGTGGTTGAGCAAATGGGTTTGCGTCGCTTTACCGCGACCGGATCGGCACATAAGGCGTTAACGCTTTATCACGCCAAAGGTTGCGAGTACTGTGGCCATACCGGTTATTTCGGACGCCTGTCGATTGTCGAAGTATTGCCAATGACCGACACCCTGCGCAGTCTCATCATGCGGCACGCCACCGCTTCGGAATTGCGTGAAGCCGCAATCGCTGAAGGCATGGAGACCATGTACGAAAACGGCCTCAAGAAGGCTGTCGAAGGCGTGACGACGATTGAGGAAGTGTTGCGCGTCACGCGTGAAGACTGAGGTCCAAACTCTCATGCCGATGTTCCAATACAAGGCGGTTTCCGCAACCGGTGAAATGCAGGAAGGCGTGATGGAGGGTGCCTCCCACGCGAGCGTGATTACGCACCTTCAATCGACCGGGCTTATCCCAATCCGCGCGATCGAAATGAGCATGACAGGTGCAGGTGCGAACGGTGCGGCAACACTGGTCGCCCGCCAACCGGGCGCAAAGAAACGGGCTCTGTTTTCGAAGCCACGCGTCAGCCAGGAAGACCTAGGCATCCTCACCCGCGAGCTGGCCACGCTGCTGAAAGCTGGATTGGCGCTTGACCGCAGCATGGAAATCCTCATCGGGCTGGCCGAAAAGCCCGCCGTAGGAGAGTTGCTCATCGCGATCAGAAATGACATACGCGGCGGCGCCTCGTTATCCAAAGCACTCGACCCGCACCGCGATGTGTTCACGCGCTTTTACGTGAACATGGTGAAGGCGGGCGAAGTCGGCGGGGCACTCGGCAGCGTACTCATGCGACTTGCCGACCATATGGAGCGCAGCAAAGAATTGCGCGATAACGTGGTGTCGGCATTGATTTATCCTGCGATCCTGTTTGTCGTCGCGGTGGGTTCCGTGCTGATTCTGGTGATATTTGTGGTGCCACAATTCAAGCAAATTTTTGATCAGTCTGGCAAGGCGCTGCCACTTGCCACTGATATCGTGCTCACGGTAGGAATTTTCATGCGTAACAACTGGCCGATCATATTTGCCGGTGTCGCGCTGGCGATTTGGCTGTTGCTGCGCTCGCTGGCCAACCCGGTTTCGCGTGCAAAGTGGGACGTCAAATTTCTGCGCTGGCCAGTCATGGGCAAGTTGGTTGCCAAGCTGGAAATGGCGCGATTTGCACGATCATTGGGCACGCTGCTGCAAAATGGCGTTCCCCTGCTGGCGGGACTGTCGATCTTGAAAGACACCATGGGAAATGCGGTGTTTCGTGATGCCGTCGAAGTTGTCGCGCGCGACCTGAAAGAGGGTCGCGGCATGGCAAAACCGATGAACGAGGCGAACGTCTTTCCCAAGCTCGCTGTCCAAATGATCGGGGTGGGTGAAGAGACAGGAAAACTTGATGAGATGTTGATTCAGGTTGCCGATGTGTACGACCGCGAAGTTGCGGCCGCCGTGAAGCGTGCACTGGCGCTGATCGAGCCGGTGATGATCATCGGGCTGGCACTGTTGATCGGCGGCATCATCATGTCGATTCTGGTGGCAATGTTTGACCTCATGGATGTACCGCTCTAATTTCTATTTTCTCGCTGGAGTTTTTTTATGCATTCAACATTGCAACGCGCGCGATCGCGGGGATTCTCGCTGATCGAAATTATTATCGTTATTACCATCATCGGCTTGATACTGGCTTGGGCGACCAACCGCATTTTCGGTCAGGGTGATAAAGCAAAATGGACGGCGACCAAAGCGCAGGTATCGCAGTTGGCGGCCACTCTCGACCAGTACAAGCTCGATACGGGCAAATACCCGACCACGCAAGAGGGATTGAAGGCGCTGTTGCAAGCGCCATCCGGTGTGGTCAACTGGAATGGGCCATACCTTAACAAGGCCGAGCAGATCAAGGACGTTTGGAACAACGACTACATTTATCGCTCACCTGGTACGGACAACCGTGCGTTTGAAATTGTCTCGCTTGGCTCTGACGGACGGGAGGGCGGCGAAGGCGTCCCCAACCGAGACATAAAGTCTTGGGAATAAGCCGGACGCTGGTGACCCTTTATGCGTCAGTCAGGTTTCTCGTTGCTCGAAGTCATGATGGTGCTGGTGATCATCGCGATGTCGTACATGCTGTTACCCAAGCTTGTGTTCTCGGGTGTTTCCGGTGCAGAGCTACGCTCGAACGCGCGTGCGGTTGCAACCGGACTCAGGCTGGCGCGTGACGCTGCGATCAACACCAAGCGGGAATCCGTGCTGTCGATCAACCTGGAAAGCCGCGAATTCACACTGCCCAACGACACCCGATTGCACAAGCTCAACGACAAGCTCGACGTGAAACTTTACACCGCACAAGCCGATCTGATTTCTGACAAAGTCGGCACCATCCGTTTCTATCCGGATGGTTCGTCCAATGGTGGGCGTGTCACGGTAGCTGCCGGTGAGCGGGGCTTTGAAATCGACGTTGACTGGTTGACCGGCCACGTCACCATCAAAGACAAGCCGGCCGGAGAACCTCGTGGATAGTTACGTAAATCGCCTATCCATGCGCTTTGTAGAGGCAAATGCCTTGAATCTGCCCGCCAATAGGCGATCTGCAAAGTATCTTACCCAGGGTTTTTCGCTTCTTGAAATTCTGGTCGCGTTCATGTTGCTCGCGATGGCGATGGGTGTGCTGATGCAAATTTTTTCGCGCGGCGTAACCGGTGCAACCCTCGCCGACCGCTACGCGCGGGCGACCATGTACGCTGAATCAAAACTCGCTGGCATCGGCATAGAGGAGGAGTTGAAGGAATCTGCATTGGCCGGAAAATTCGATGATGATTTCTCCTGGACGCTGGTGGTGCGCCCCTATCAGGACCCCGTTCCAAAGGACCAATCCGTTGTCGATTTCGAGAAACTCATGCCGACCCAGCTCTACGAAATCGACCTCAAGGTAAGTTTCACCGCGGACGACCACAGAGAGAGACTGGTGAATCTTTCGACGTTGCGACTGGGACCGAAAACGTGACCTACCCATGCAAATTTATTTGCGGCCCGCGCTTGTGGCGCGGTGGTGAACGCATTTCCATGGTCGGTTTCACGTTGCTTGAAACGCTGATCGGCTTAACGCTTCTCGGTGTGATGCTGGTTCTCATTTATTCCTCGCTTAATGTCGGCCTGCGCGCCTGGGACACGGGCGAGAAGCGTGTCAGCGAAGCGTCACATCAGCGCGTGGTGCAGAGCTTTCTGCGTCGCGAACTGAGTCAGGTATTTCCGGTGCGATGGCGCGGCATCCCTGAATCGAGAATCGCGTTCGAGGGCGGCAAGGATGAAATAAAATTTGTCACCGCGCTCACGCTGGGTGCGTCCGCCCGTGAGGGTGGACTGCAGTGGGGTCATCTCTACGTTGCCGACGATGAGGCACCAGGCGGCGAGCGCCGGCGAACGCTATTCATCAAGAGGTCTGGGTTCAATTTGCAGGCCAAGGACTGGGATGGCCTGGAGACGGCCAAAGCGATTCCGCTCATCGTCGGCGTGAAATCTTTTGAAATCGGTTACTACGGCGCTGAGAACGAGACCGCCGACTCGCAGTGGACCAGCGAGTGGACGAATCCGTTGCGTATGCCGCAATTAATCAAGCTTACGCTGGAGGGTGATAACGGTCGCGATGCGCCGCCACTGGTCGTCAGCCTTCGATTGGGTGAAGAGGCAGGGTGCTACGATAATGCGTTCCAGCGCCAATGCGGGGCGCGACGAACATGATGCGCGCGCCCTGTGCAGCCCTGCGAAACCAAAAGGGAATTGCGCTCATTATCGTGCTTTGGATAACCACTTTGCTTATGCTGATCGCATCCTCGTTCATTTATGCGATGCGAACAGAGGTCAATATCGTTGCCAACTCATTGGCGCGCGCGCGGCTTGAAGCCGCAGCCGATGCCGCCGTGCAGCGCAGTGTCTTTGAGATGTCCAAGCCACAGCAATTGCCAGGTCGCTGGACAACCGACGGTGTGGTCCAATCGTGGAGCTATCAAGGTGTTGCAGTCGAACTCGGTATGACCGACGAGTCTGGTAAAATTGATATTAATACGGCTTCCGATGCGTTATTGCGTGGTTTGTTTCTCGCGCAAGGCATGAAAGAGGAAGAAGCCGCTACCGTAACCGATGCAATTCTCGATTGGCGCGACCCGGATTTATTAAAGCGCCTTCGCGGAGCAGAAGAAGCCGACTATCTCGCGGCCGGGTATTCCTACAAACCAGCCAACGCGGCGTTCCAATCTACTGAGGAATTGCGCCTTGTGATGGGCATGACGCCAGAACTATTCGATAAGGTTGCGCCATTGATCACGATCTACTCTCGTCAGCCGGGCATCAATGCGGGCATCGCCTCGCGCGGCGTGCTGCGCGCACTCCCGGGAGCCACCGACGCGCTGGTTGACCAGTACATCGCACAGCGAGAGCAGGCGCGGGCGGCCAAAATACCCGTGCCGCAATTTGCTGCTGCCGCACCGTACTCAAGTTTTGCCAATGGCATTGTCATTGTTCGCGCGGTCGCCAGCGGCGGCGAGGGCAACGCGGAGTCCAGCTTTGTTCGCGAAGCGGTGGTAATGCGCTTGCCGACCCCGAAGCGCCCATATACGTTTTTGCGCTGGAAAGAAGGAACTGCAGCGTCGGCTGTAAACAACCCTGCGGCCGCAGTGGCCCCCGCAACCGCGCCGCCGCAATGACTAGCCCATGACGCAAGCCAATTCAGCACAACCCTCGTTAGCCTTTGACCGCGCCGGCTGGCACCCGCTATGGCGGTGGTGGTTGAGCGAACTTAACGCGACCCTGCCAATATGGATGGCGAACTGGCTCGATGGCGATGCAACAGCGACCAACGTCACCGTTGACGAAGACGGCATGACCATCATCACGACAGATATCGGCGCAACCAGATCATCGCCCCCACGGCGTGTGCCGATCGACGCGCTCGCAAGCAGCCCCGTATTGCGTGAAATGATTGAGGCAGGGCGCGACCGCGTACGTTTGGTGTTGACACCGGATCAGGCTCTCGTAAAGACAATCACGTTGCCGCTGGCAACCGAAGAAAATCTGCGCGACGTGGTGGGATTCGAGCTGGACCGGCATACCCCGTTTACCCCGGATCAGGCCTATTACGATGTCCAAATCGTACGGCGCGACGCTCAAAACGAAAAAATCACCATCTTGCTGGCGGTGGCCTCAAAATCTGAAATCGTGGCCCTGGGAAACACGCTCCGTCAGGCGGGTCTCACCTGTACAGCGATAGGTATCAGCGACGCCGCTGCCGGCGACAATGCGTTACTCGACCTGCAGCCCATCTTCGAGAAGCCGCCGCGACGACTGAGTCGCATGCATCGGATCAACCTCGGCTTGTTGGGGTTGGCTGCAATACTGGCGTTTATCGCCATCATCTTGCCGATATGGCAAAAGCGCGAGGCAGTGCGCGTGTTGATCCCGCAAGCCGAAAAAGCTGGCACAGAATTCCAGATCAGTGAACGCGTCCATTCGGAGTACGTAAAGCTCGCCGCCGAGTACAATTTTCTGGTGGGCAGGAAGCATGCTGTTTATCCGGTGTTGTCGGTGATCGAGGAATTGGCGCAGGCATTTCCCGATACCACCTGGGTGCAGAAGCTCGATATCAAAGTAAACGGCAAAGTGCGCGAAGTTATTCTTTTGGGTGAGGCGCAATCGGCATCAAGGGTCATTGAGAATCTTGAACAATCCCCTTT
>JBKJVA010000138.1:0-9121 GCA_046589675.1 Usitatibacteraceae bacterium | reverse complement strand
AAAATAATCAACAGCTTACACAAATTTACAGTCGTCAAACTCGAATCGGCGTAAACTGCCCCCATTATTAGTTGAAACTTTTCTCCCGGAGTACTCTTGGTCAATATTCCTGATTTCTTTGCGGCTGGTCTGATCGACCTGCCGTGGTGGGGTTACGTCGTCGTAACCCTTGCGCTAACGCACGTCACGATTGCAGCCGTGACGATTTATCTGCATCGGGCGCAGGCGCATCGTGGTCTGGATTTACACGCGATCCCAAGTCATTTCTTTCGTTTTTGGCTGTGGCTCACCACCGGGCAAGTGACCAAGGAATGGGTGTCTATTCACCGCAAGCATCACGCCAAGTGCGAGACGGCGGAAGATCCGCATAGTCCACAGATCTATGGCATCAAGAAAGTTGTTACCCAGGGTGCAGAGCTATACCGCGTCGAATCCAGAAAAGCGGAGACGATGGAAAAATACGGCCACGGCACACCGGACGACTGGATCGAGCGCAACGTCTATTCCGCGTTTAGCTGGCAGGGCGTAGGGCTGATGCTTGTGACCAATCTGATTTTGTTTGGTCCGGTCGGTGCGGCCATCTGGGCGGCGCAGATGATTTGGATCCCTTTTCATGCTGCGGGCATTATTAATGGTGTGGGCCACTATTGGGGATATCGTCATTACGCGGTTAACGACACCAGCACCAACATCACGCCGATCGCTTTTTGGATCGGCGGCGAAGAGCTGCACAATAACCACCATGCGTTTCCAACTTCAGCGCGTTTCTCGATGCGCTGGTACGAGTTTGATCTGGGTTGGCTTTACATCAACATCCTGGCGTTTCTGGGTCTGGCGAAGGTCAAGAAAGTTGCTCCACGCCCACGTTTTGATCTGAACAAGATGGTCTGCGACGCCGACACCTTGCACGCTGTCATCGCGCATCGCTATGAAATTGTTACCAAGTACACGCGCACGCTGAAGTCGACCTGTGCAAGCGAAATCGGTCGATTGCGCGCGAATGGTGTTGCGCCTTCCCTTACCAGCCTGCGTGAAGGCAAGGCCGTGAAGCGTTTCAGGCAATATCTGAAAATAGAAGCTGGTCAACTTACCGAGGAACAGCGGTCGACGCTGAATGAAACCTTGAAACACAGCACGGTATTGGAAACCGTCTACGCATTCCGGCAGGAGCTTGCCAAGTTGTGGGAGCGTTCCACACTCTCCAAAGAAGAGTTGGTTGCCAAGTTGGAAGATTGGTGCAGGCGTGCGGAAGCGACTGGCATTGCGCAGTTGCAACAGTTTTCACGCCATTTGCGAAGCTACGCTTAACGGCCTGTAACAGGCCGCAAGACACCACCCGTAATTGCGGGTGGTTTTTACTTCTGAAATAAAAAAACCCGGCCTGTGCCGGGTTTTTGTAAATTTAACCGTTGAAATTTATTTCAACTTCGTTTCTTTGTAGGCGACGTGCTTGCGTGCCTTGGGATCAAATTTCATGATCTCCATTTTCTCGGGCATGGTTTTCTTGTTTTTGGTGGTCGTGTAAAAATGACCGGTGCCTGCGGTCGATTCGAGTTTGATTTTTTCTCTCATGATTCCGTTCCTTAAATGGCTACGCCACTGGCGCGCAAATCTTTGAGAACGGCATCAATGCCATTCTTGTCGATGGTGCGAAGGCCAGCGTTGGTCAGGCGCAGACGCACCCAACGATTTTCAGATTCGACCCAGAAGCGACGATACTGCAGATTTGGCAGAAAACGACGCTTGGTTTTGTTATTTGCGTGGGAAACATTGTTGCCCACCATTGGAGCTTTTCCCGTTACTTGGCAAACGCGTGCCATAGTGCACCTCATTAAACTGTTAAAAACGCGGACCGAAATTACCGGTTCCATTAATTGTTGGTATGTGCCAAGGCGGATAAATAAATTACCCACACCATGGACAGCCAAAAATTATACCAAAACCAAGCACTTACCGCAACGGCTGCGCAACGGAAATTAAGTAAACTCGTTATTGGCAAAATAACGGATGAAACCTCGCATCGACGCGGGCTTCACGATAAAAATTGCTTGGAAGCCGCACCAGTACTCGAGTTTTCAGCGCAGTTACCCTGACTTACCAGCGTTCTTCACGTATTTGTCAAGCCAGCGCTGCGACTCCCAGAGCCGATGCAACACCGATTCGCGGCCCCGATAGCCATGGTCCTCAAAAGGCAACATCACCAGTCGCACCGTTCCGCCCAGTCCGCGTATCGCCTGATACAGGCGTTCGCTTTGCAGCGGAAATGTACCAGTGTTTGAATCCGCCTCGCCGTGAATCATCAGCATCGGCGTTTTAATCTGGTCGGCAAAGTTGAACGGGGACATCTGGCTGTAAACGTCGCGCGCCTTCCAGAAGGTACGATCCTCGGCCTGGAAACCAAATGGCGTCAGTGTCCGGTTATAGGCACCACTTTCCGCAATGCCGGCAGCAAATAGTTTAGTGTGCGCAAGAAGATTGGCCACCATGAATGCACCATAAGAATGTCCGCCGATTGCGATCTTGCTGCGATCAGCCACACCACGACGCACTACTTCGTCGATAGCTGCCTCGGCGCTGGCAATCAGTTGCGATAAATAGGAATCGTTGGGTTCCTTGCCATTGTCACCGACAATTGGCATCGCAGGATTATCCAGCACCGCGTAGCCTAACGTCAGAAACGGCAGCGGCCCACTAAAACTAGGGCGCGCATAGCGGTACGGCGAACCTGACACCTGGCCCGCGGCTTCCGCAGAACGAAACTCACGCGGATAGGCCCACATCACCAACGGCAGCGGTCCGTCTTCCTTTTTGTATCCAGGTGGCAAATATAGGGTTCCGGAAAGCTCGACGCCGTCCTTGCGCTTATAGCGAATTACCTCTTTCGTCACGAGCGCGATCGGGTTTTTTGGCGTTACAAAACGCGTCACAGGCTGCATCGCACCCGTCATCAAATCGCGCACGTGAATATTTGGGGCATCGGTGGCGCTTTCCCGTTGCAGCAACAGTTTCAGCGTGGGGCCGGTATCGAACAGCGCAATCGGAGTGTCAAAGTGAGGCGACTCAGAGCGAAACAAGCGCTTTGTCTCGCGCGTATCGAGGTCATAGCGATCTATGAACGGACGCTCGCCTTCGGGGGAGGCACCATTACCATTCAAATAGATTGCCTTGCCATCGGGCGAAAAATTCAGAATACGACCGCCACGCGAGTCGGCCTGAGTCTCGGGCACCCCGGGATCACCATAACGATCTTCCGATGATCGATCAAACAGCTTCACCGGTGCACGCATGGGATCGGCTGGGAATATCCTCCACGTAATCACCCGGCGTGTTTTTCGCGAAGCTTCCACAACCAAAGCAACATCGTCGCGCCCCCAATTCGCCGTCTGAAAACGCAAATCTACTTTTGCCAGCGATTGCGGTTCTGCCTCAAAGGGTGCTGGCAATGCGAGCAATTGATCGCCGAGTCCATTGCGACGGCCCTCGATGGGCTGGACCCACGTTATTGTCGCGGGTGCATCGCTACGCCACACATATTGCCGCGGTCCTTTGCGCACTGCATCCGGATCAAGATCTTCATTTTCGGCCAAAGCCAAATCAGACAACACTTTGACAACCTTGCCTGCGTCAGGATCGCGCGCATCCCTTATCTCAGTCTTAAGTGGGAAACGCGAGATCGGTACCGAATACGAGTATGGTCGCCTGATGGTTTGGACCATCATAAATTCGCCGCTGGGCGAAGGCTGAAACGCGCGAATGACGCCAGTTGTGAGCGGCGTTAACTTGCCGTCCATGCCGATGCCTACCAACTCCGATGTGCTGTAATGATCGAACAACGATTCATCGTATGGCGACTTCAACAAATCCTGATAGGTGCGTGCCACATTGCGTTTTCCCAAGTTTTCCTGGATGGATGGGCCGTTGGGCAAGTCAATGTATTTAGGTGGCGCCCCCCGCCCTGCAGGCACTAGATTCGCGACCAGCGATTTCGAGTCACTTTGCCAGACGAAGGCCCTTGCTGTCGCGCTGCTGAGGACGCGATCCGTCAGGCGCTTGGCGATAACGCCATTGCTCGTATCAACGGTAAATAACTCGACGGCGTTGTCCTTCACCAGGCTGAACGCAATACGCTTGCCATCTGGTGACCATTGCGCCTCACCGATGCGTGCCCCCTGTGGCAGGCCAACAATGGTCTTCTCGGCACGATCCACTATCCTTACCAACCTGATACCAGTCGCCTGTGCCGTGCGGCTGAGATTGTTGTTGCGCGGATTGATGCGCAGCCCGGCCAGGCGTATTTCTGGTTGGGCCAACTCTGCCACTGGCGGCAATGCCGGGCGTTCAAGCAGCATTAGCCAGTCGCGGTTTGGCGACAGCAGTGTTTGGGGAATTTGCGGCGCGTCGATCATATCGATGATCGCCTGAGACGGAAGTTGGTAACGGGCTGACTCTGCAGCATATGCCGGACCGCACGCCAGACAACCTATCCACAACGCACCAACAGCCGCGCCTGTAAAGAAATTCAACGGCACCGCTCTCACTGCAGAACACATATTTTTCACGCGTGCAAAATTCCCGACATTGGCAACCAGCATCATACTCTTGGCTACCCAGTCATTCCAGCCGCGCCCGCGTGCGCGACTGTCCAAATCAATGCAACATTCCCTCTTCAGCAAACGACAGCGAAGCGCCGGGCGCGACGATGAAGTGATCCAGGACTTTTACGTCAACCATCGCTAACGCTTCCGCGAGCGCTTTGGTCAATGAACGGTCCGCCGCGCTAGGGCTTGCCTCACCCGAAGGATGGTTATGCGCCAAAATCACAGCCCCCGCATTGTGAGCAAGTGCTCGCTTAACGACTTCACGAGGATATACGCTGGTTTGGGTTAATGTGCCACGAAACAACTCTTCAACGGCGATCACCCGGTTCTGCGCCGTCAGAAATACGGCGACGAAAACTTCGTGCGGCAACCGCGACAAGGTCATGCGCAAGTAATCACGCACCGCCTTGGGCGAACTCAATGCATCCGTTTTTTGCACCTCTTCCTCCAGTGCGCGGCGCCCCATCTCGAGCACCGCCTGGAGTTGCACGTATTTGGCGGGGCCAACGCCTTTGACAGCGCACAAATCTGCCGCACTCGCGGAGAACAAGCCGGCAAGATTGCCAAATTTGTTGACGAGTTCACGCGCCAGATCAACGGCGCTTTTGCCCTTCACACCGACACGAAGAAATATGGCGAGCAACTCCGCGTCCGATAACGCTTTCGCGCCTTGTTTTAGCAAACGTTCGCGTGGACGCTCGTCCTCAGGCCACTCGGTGATTGCCATGTGCGGGAATGATCCTGTGTAAAATGCTGAAATGGCTACTGAAACTGCACAAAAATCTGTTCGCGTGGTGCTGGGGATCACCGGCGGCGTTGCTGCCTACAAATCCGCAGAGTTGACGCGCCTATTGAAAAAAGCGGGCATCGACGTGCAGGTAGTGATGACTGAAGCGGGTACAAAATTTATCACCCCGGTAACAATGCAAGCGTTGTCTGGCAATCCCGTATTTATCGATGCCTGGGATGATCGGATCGACAATATCATGGCGCATATCGAATTGTCCCGTTCCGCCGACGCCATCCTGGTCGCCCCGGCCAGCGCCGATTTTCTCGCCAAGCTCGCCAACGGGATCGCTAACGACCTGCTTTCAACGCTCGTCCTCGCCCGCCAGCCGACATGCGCATTGCTGGTGGCGCCTGCGATGAATCGCGAAATGTGGGAAAACCCTGCTACCCAACGCAATATCGCACAATTGATTGCCGACGGGGTGATCGTACTGGGACCAGACCGTGGTGACCAAGCGTGCGGCGAAACCGGGCTGGGCCGCATGCTCGAACCTGCCGCACTGTTAGCTGCGGTACAAAACATTACAGTCGCGAAATCACTTGCCGGAAAACGAGCACTGGTGACTGCGGGCCCCACATTTGAGCCGATTGATCCAGTACGTGGAATCACCAATTCCAGTTCCGGCAAGATGGGCTACGCGATCGCGCAGGCGCTCATCGATGCCGGTGCCAGCGTGACGTTGGTGAGCGGCCCGACCACAATCAGTGAACCCTTTTGTGAAAAAATAGTGCGTGTTACTACTGCTTCTCAGATGTTTGACGCTGTAAAGGCATATTTAGCCGACGTTGACGTATTTTTCAGCGTGGCCGCCGTAGCCGATTACACGCCAGCGACACCACAAGTGCACAAAATGAAGAAAATGGCCGAAAAGCTCACTATTGCCCTTGTTCCCACCGTCGACATTCTCACTTGGGTGGCAGCACAAACACACCCGCCATTTTGCGTTGGCTTTGCGGCAGAAAGCGAGAACATCGCCGAAAATGCGCGTAAAAAGCGGTTAAATAAGGGCATCCCTCTGATTATTGCCAATTCAGCATCGGCCGCGATAGGTGCAGACGACAATGAGATTACGTTGATCGACGAAAGCGGTGAATACCCGATCCCCAAGGGCCCGAAAATCGAAATTGCACGCGTCATTGTTGATCACGTCGCAAAAATGCTCGCCTCGCAAGCCCCGCAGCAGCCAAGTCTCAAGTCCGTTAAAAATGCGTAAGCTCGATGTTCGCATTCTTGATTGCAGGCTTCTCGAGCAACTGCCCCAATACGCAACCCCTGGTTCCGCCGGCCTCGATCTGCGCGCTTGCATCGAGACGCCTGTCACGCTGAAACCCGGCGAAACGACGCTTGTTCCTTCAGGGATCGCGATTCACCTCGACGATTCGACCATTGCAGCAATGATCCTGCCGCGCTCCGGATTGGGCCATAAACACGGCATCGTGCTGGGCAATCTCGTCGGGCTGATTGACTCCGACTATCAGGGACAGATATTTGTCTCGGTCTGGAATCGCGGGCACGTTGAGTTCACGATTCAGCCGATGGAGCGCATTGCGCAGATGATCGTGGTACCGGTGCTGCAGGTTGAATTCAACGTCGTCACCAATTTTGACGCGTCCAATCGAGGCGATGGCGGTTTTGGTAGCACTGGTAAAAAATAGCTGCGACGGGCGGTGGCCATCGTCGGCGACAGCGGGGGTACCGTCGTTACAGGCAGGCTGCCCTGACGACACCCCCACTGCAAACTTCTTATTCGGACCCATTAATCCCATGATGTTCCCGCTCCTGCGTTACCTAATCATTGCACTGGCCCTCGTCGTTATCACTTCCACCAATACCCTCGCTGACGCGCCTCCGTCGACTGAAGGCAAACCGCAAACCGGTCTGCCAACGATCATCCTCAAGGTGGGTGGGCAAAATGTGCGTGCTGATGTTGCCCATACAGATCTCACGCGCCAGGTTGGCTTGATGTTTCGAAAAAAAATGGGTCCACAGGAGGGCATGTTGTTCGTATTTCCAGAGGTTGGCTATCACGCGATGTGGATGAAAAACACGCTGATTCCCCTGTCTGTTGCCTACATGAATGAGCGTGGCGTCATCCTTTCGATTCATGAAATGCAGGCTCTCTCGGAGGTTTCACACCAATCTGCCGGGCCGACGCGTTATGCGCTGGAAATGAATGCAGGTTGGTTCGGCGCCAACAAAATCAGCGCGGGCGATACCATCAAGGGACTCGACAAGGCACCCAAGCCTCAATAAGTATTGGCTAGCCTCAGCACCACTTCCACTCCCACGCGGGTGCGATTCAAAATGATGTGGCGCAACCGGGGTATTTATTGAACGGGATGGCATGTTCGTTACATGTGCCTCCTCCCCATGACAGGCTTTTGGGGTTGTTAACCAAGCCAAAGCACTGGCATGCATCACAGCGCGAAAGTGCCTGGAAACGCGCATCAATATTGCACCTTGGCCAAGAGTGCCTTCCTTTCGCATCCCTGGAACACGTTGCACATCATTCTGATTTACGCCATTCCCATTCCCGCCAGCCTTTGAGCATCGGGAAATATAATCCCAGTTTTATTGCTGTCTGTTTCGACGGGCCCTCCAGCGCACTCAGAATTTGCGCGTACGTTTCCAACTGGGGACGATAACGTTTGGCTTCGTTATCCAGAAACGTGTCGACATCCGCGCCCTCGTGGCTGCCTGTTTTAAAGTCAATTATCCAACGCACGTTCTGTTCATCGACAAATGTCCGGTCAATACCGATGTTGACGAGTGCACCATTTTGCAGACCCGTTAATCGCCACTCGGCGTGAGCGTGTCGGTGCGGTTGCAACGTCCAGCAGCCGCGCGCATCGGCGAGGGTATTGACCAATGCGTCCACCACGCGTGATGCTGCAGTGTGCACTGCATCGGCTGCCACGCCGCGCGAGGTAATCTCCCGTTCAATCGTCGGCGCCAGCAAAACGATGCGTTCGCGATGCCATTTCTCAACCCCGTCGTCGGCGATGTGCTGCAAAAATGCATGTACCACGTTACCAATGTGCCGTGCTACTTCACCCGCCCATTCAAAATCAATGCTGTCACCATTGATGTTCTGCCGCAGGCCAACGTTACGAAGCATTCCCACTACCACATCTGGCATCGCAGGCAGGGGCTGCACGCTGGCGAGGCGCATCGGCCCGGGGGCTAAATCCGGCGCCTCCGCCGATGAACTGGGGTTCACCGGCTGCGTTGTGGTGGTTACGGCACACTCGGGTTTGGCATCGCTCAAGATTGTCGATGACACCGCGGGCCAAAGTGCCGCTAGCAGGCTCTCCGCGCGCGGCGGCATCAATGTTTCGCCGCTGTCGCCTCCCCCATCATTATCCTTAACCGTAACAGTGCCGAGTAAATGCAATCGACGCTCGGCCCGCGTGGCGGCTACGTAGACAAGGCGCACGATTTCCTGCCGCTGCTTTTCACGTTCCTGCTGAACCACGTACCGGTAGATCGCATCGGCCTCCACATCATCTTCGGCTCCGGTTTCTAGGATGGGTGCCAACAACAGTTCGCGTTTGCCGGTGTCCGGATGTGGCTGCTCGGTCCACACGATCAATTTCTTGTCGTCGTGTCGCGGTGGTCGGTGCAGTCCGGGCACGATTACTGTGTCGAATTCCAGACCCTTGGCTTTGTGAATGGTCATTATTTGTACAGGCGGGACGTCAACAATTTTTTGCGCGTCGCGTGTGCCTGCGTA
>JBKJVA010000339.1:0-3131 GCA_046589675.1 Usitatibacteraceae bacterium | reverse complement strand
GTGAAAATTGTGGTGCATCTGGATAACAAAAAACTCAACGAGTACACCGGCAATTATTCGGCGTTCGAACGGGCGCGCGCGGCGCAGTTTGCGCTGCAATCGTCGGCCTTTGCCAAGCAGCAAAAGCAGATCGCGCATCTGCATTCATTTATCGACCGTTTTAAAGCCAAGGCCACCAAAGCCAAGCAGGCGCAAAGCCGCGTGAAGACGCTGGAGCGGATGGAGCTGATCGCCGCCGCCCATATCGATTCGCCGTTCGAGTTTTCGTTTCGCGAGCCCGACGCCAAGCCGCGTCAGTTGATACATTTGAAAGAAGCAAATCTTGGTTACGAAAATAAAACCATTCTTGAGAAAGTGGAGTGGCGTTTGTTTTACGGCGACAAGATCGGCCTGCTCGGGCCTAACGGTGCAGGCAAATCGACGCTGGTGAAATCGTTGGCGGGAACGCTGGCATTGCAGAGTGGCGGACGATACGAGGGGCAGGGGCTGAAGATCGGTTACTTCGCGCAGCACCAGGTTGAACAATTGCGCACGCAGGCATCGCCTTTGCAGCACATGAAGCGGCTCGACCCCGGCACGCGTGAGCAGGAATTCCGAAATTTTCTCGGCGGCTTTGATTTCCGTGGGCAACAGGCAGATGCCAGCATCGCGCCATTTTCAGGCGGCGAAAAAGCCCGGCTCGCACTGGCGCTGATCGTCTGGCAAAAACCGAATCTGCTGCTGCTCGACGAGCCGACCAATCACCTCGACATCGAGATGCGCGAAGCCGTGGCGGAAGCTTTGCAGGAATTCGACGGCACGCTGGTGGTGGTGGCGCATGACCGGCATTTATTGAAAGCGACCACCGATCAACTGTGGCTAGTTGCAGATGGCACCGTCGCCGAATTCGATGGCGACCTGGACGATTACAAGCAGTGGGCAAAAGAGCACGTAAAAAAAATGCAGGCCCAGCAACGGCGAGGTGTTCAGGCCAAAAATGCGCCAGTAACGGCTCCAGTGCTAGAGATTGTTCTGCCAGTTAAAGCGGAAGCGCAGCCCGCGGACCGCAAAGATCAGAAGCGCCAGCAAGCGGCATCGCGCCAGAGTGCCGCCAATGCGCGTAAGCCGCTGGAACAAAAACTGGCGAAATTTGAAACCGAAATGAAAGCCCTCACGACCGAACGCGACAATATCGTGCAATGGCTCGCGACCGAAGATGCGTACCTTGATGAAAACAAACCGCGCTTGCAGGAGATGTTGAGGCGGCAGGGCGAAGTGGTGACGCTGCTGGCGGATGTGGAATGGAAATGGTTTGACGTGCAGCAGAAGCTGGAAGAGGGTGTCGCGTTGTAACAGTTCGCCGAGTATTTATTATTAAACAAATCAAAAAGTTGACTTAATTCATTAATTTACAGATACTTATGCAAATGGTATCTATTAATGATTAATAAAGTTCAATCCCCACTTGCAAGCCAAATTGCCGCGCTGTTATTGGTAAATGCATCGTTAAGCGCAAATGAGCTTCAAGCGGCGACGGGCAAGAGCCAGCCGAGCATTTCACTTGCCATCGCACAGCTCGGCGACAGGGTTTGTAAGCTCGGTGCCGCGCGCAGCACAAGATACGCGCTCACAAAAGACATTCTCGGTTTGCCAGCAAACCAATCCCTTCACTTCACGGATGAGGTCGGCAGAATCAGCGAATTCGGCACGTTGACGCAGCTGCACAATCGCCAAATCGTCGTGCGCGCCAAGTCAGGGCAGCAATGGATTAGCGCGCCAGGCGAACTACCCTGGTTCCTGAAACCGCTTCGTCCGCAAGGGTTTCTGGGTCGGCAGTACTCGCAATTGCGGCCCGATTTTCCAGGCGATCCCGAGACATGGACAGCGGAGCAGGCGCTCTATATAGCCGTCAACCACGCAGCAGATCCGCCGGGCGCATTCGGGCTTGGCGAGATCACGGGGCACCTTCTACCAGAAAGCCCGAGTGAAATTGGCGCGCGCGCTTTGCATTACGACCGGTTAGCGGTGGCAATTGGCAATACGCTGCCAGCAGGCTCCAGCGCGGGTGGAGAGCAGCCCAAATTCCTGACTGCGTTTTCCGAGAACGCCGTGCATCACCATCTCATCGTCAAGTTCACACCGCCTCGCAACACGCCTTTCGGCAAACGGTGGCGCGCGTTGCTCCACCTGGAACATCTGGCGCAAACGATTCTCACTGCACACGGCATTGAGGCCGCGCACACTCACTTTGTCGAAAGCCCGATCCGCACATATCTGGAATCGCAGCGCTTTGATCGAATTGGCATGGAAGGCAAACGTCATGTGGTCGCCATCGACGCACTGCACAGTGAATTTGTGGATGCACCGCGCCGCAATTGGATTCACACCGCCGAGGTCCTCGCCGAAAAGAAACTCATTACGCCAGCCGAACTCAGTGCCGTCGCCCGAATTTATGCGTTCGGTCAATTCATTGGCAACAGCGATATGCACTTCGGCAATCTGTCGTTTTTCGTTGATGATATAGAGAAGCCTGTGCTGCGGTTGGCCCCGGTGTACGACATGCTGCCGATGATGTGGCGTCCCAGCGTTAATACCGGCGAGCTCGACGTGTCGCCGGTGCCCGCCGTGCCAGTGATTCCCTCGTACGTTCGCGAACGGGCCGAGGCGCGTGAATGGGCGTTTGCGTTTTGGCGGCAAGCCGCCATGCTCGATGCGCTTGATGACCCGCTGAGACAAGCGTGCGAGGCAAGTGCATTGCGGCTTGGCGCGACCACACACGGGTTAAAACGTTAGCTTCGTCAGCTCGGACGTAAACAGCGCGGGAAATCAAAAGGGGTCAGCATCTGAGGTTTCCCCACGAATCATAGCCGCACCCCAGCACCGCCTGACGCCGCAGCCGCCTGGGGTCAGGGTTATTAGTTTCACAACTTCAGCACCTTTTGTCCTGCAACCACCACTTGTTCCACGTCAGCCTCCAAACGCGGCCTGCCTCGTTGCCGCGCTTGGAGGCTGACACCGGTGGCCTTCTCGATCCTGGCATAAAAACGTGAGTTGCCCAGTGGCTGATTCTGATTGAGTGCCAGCCGAATGTCATCTATTGCCGCGCCGTCAAGCTGCGCGCGGAACAAGGCGCGGTAAGCAGTTTGTCTGCT
>JBKJVA010000136.1:0-8928 GCA_046589675.1 Usitatibacteraceae bacterium | reverse complement strand
CTTTCTCCTAAATGCCTAACGAGTTATAGACGCCGAAAACGCCGTCTAACATTCCGGATGGTGTCTAACACCCCAAGCCAATTCGGCTGCAAATCATTTATTGGTGCGGGATTATGCATATTGAGCGAATTCCATACAGTACTAACAAAAAGCAAAAAAACAGGTTGTGTTCGGTACAACTACTTTCCTCGAATGACCGCTTCTGGCCGACAGCGAAGAATAATGTCCGGCACAAACCGCCACCTATTTGATCACCACCCAATGCAAATCCAACAGGTTATTCGGCCGATGCAATACCGTGACGTTCCTGCGCGACGCCCATGGAATCACTTGCCGATGGAGCGGGATCACGTGTACTTCATCGTGTATGAGCTGGGTGGCTTTATTGATCAGCTCTTGTCGTTCCACGAGATTCATCTCGCCTTCGGCTTTGTCAATCAGCGCATCGAGCGCCACGTTTTTGGCGTCGCCATAGTTTGAGTCGCCTGCGCCTTTGCCGTCGCGGCTGTGCATCACTGGCTTGAGAACAAACATTGCGTCCGTCGCACCGCCGCCCCAGCCGGCCAGGAAGGCGCTGGTGTCGCGCTTTTGCACCCTGGGGAAAAAATTTGCCTTCGTCATGGTTTCGACCCTGACGTTCAGGCCCACACGCGCCCACATGCCGGCAACCGCAACGCAGATTTTTTCGTCATTCACATAGCGATCATTCGGACAATGCAAGGTGAAACCAAAGCCGTTTGGATAGCCCGCTTCGGCGAGCAGCTTTTTGGCGCTGGCCACATTAAACGGATGGCGACGCTCCATCGCAGCCGGAACACCAGCAGCCGGCCCTGCGGGCAGTGCGATACCGGTCGGAATGGAGAGTCCGCGCATGACCGTCGTCTTGAGTGCGTTGATGTCGATCGCCTGATACATCGCCAGTCGAACGCGTTTGTCTTTGAATGGATTTTTTCCCTTCACATCCGAATATAGCAATTCATCCCGCGCCTGATCGGTGCCAAGATAAATCAGCCTCTGCTCCTGACCCTCCCAAATCTTGATGTCCACGTCGTCGCGCAAGCGCAGTACGTCCTGCACCGAGGGATCGAGCACGAAATCAAGCTCCCCTGTCTTCAACGCCGCCATGCGCGTAGCGCCGTTCGAAATCGGTCGGTAGTCGATGGTTTCGATATTGCCCGTGTATTCGCCCGCCTTGATGCCCCACCAGTCTTGGTTTTTCTTGTGGAGTATTTTCACGCCCTGCTCCCACGCGACCAGGCGGTACGGCCCGGTACCCATGGCGTTGCGCGTCGCGAGCGATTCCTCCTTCTTGATGTAGTCGATCGGCTTGGCCGTGCCATTCTTTTCACACCATGCCCGGCTCATGATCATGATGTTGGTGACCGTATCGAGCATCACCGGATTTGGTACCGGTGTCGTGAACTCCACCGTATAGTCATCGATTTTTTTAGCCACACCGGACTGCGTCGAGTAGAGACGGAACGTGACAGTCGATTCACGGGCGCGATTGAATGAGAACACCACATCGTCAGCCGTGAATGGCGTGCCGTCATGGAATTTCACTCCCTGGCGCAGCTTGAAAACCCACGTCAGCGGACTGGTATTGGTCCACGATAGCGCGAGGCCGGGCACATGTTTTGAAAATGTTTGCCGGTCGCGATTGACCAGGTACTCGTACACCAGCCCATTGATGCCGTTGTTGAAGGTCTCGTTCTGACTGTGTGGATCCAACGTCGCCGCATCGCCCTGCGAAGACCAGCGGAAGTTTTTTGCGTCGGCAATCGAGCCGAGCGACGAAAGCGCCAACACGAAACAAATGGCAAGGAAACGAAAGTTCATCACGCTCTCCAAATTGAAAACTCCAGCCTACAGATGCTTACAGCGATCACACTATTTCATCTTCACCCACGTCGTTTCCAACCAGTTGTCCGGACGGTGCACCACCGAGACACCGGCACCCGAAGCCCAGGGGGTCACCTGCAGGTGCAACGGAATATGTAACACCTGGTCATGGTGCATTTGCATCGCCTTGATGATCATGTCCTGGCGCTTCTTCGCGTCCGTTTCGCCCTCGGCTTTATCGATCAGGTCGTCCAACTCGGCAATTTTGTAATTACCCCAGTTGTATTCGCCGGCGCCCTTGTCGTTGCGGCTATGCATCACCGGTTTAAGGGTGAACATGGCATCGGTGGTCGAGCCGCCCCAACCGAGCATGTACATACTGGTATCGAGTTTCTGCACTTTCGGGAAGTAATTCGCTTTCGGTATCGCCGCCACTTTTACCGACACGCCGATCTTGGACCACATTCCGGCCAGAGCGACGCAAATTTTTTCATCATTCACGTAGCGATCATTCGGGCAGTCCAACGTCACGGTGAACCCGTTTGGAAAGCCTGCTTCGGCCAGCAATTTTTTCGACGCGGCCAAATCGAGCGGATAGCGTTTGTCCATTGAATCGGGAAGGCCCGCAGGTTTGGGCGCTGGCAGGTTGATGCCGGTAGGCACCGACAAGCCGCGCATAACAGACGACTTCAGCGCATTTACGTCAACCGCCTGGTATAAGGCCAGGCGCACGCGACGGTCCTTGAATGGGTTCTTGCCTTTCACATCCGAATAAAGCAGTTCATCGCGCGCCTGATCCATACCGATGAAAATGACGCGATTTTCCCTGCCTTCCCACACTTTCAAGCTTTTTTCCCGTTTCAGCTTCTCGATATCCTGAACCGGCGGATCGAGGATGAAATCTACCTCACCCGAAAGCAGCGCCGCGACCCGCGTGCCCGCAGCCTTGATCGGCCGATAGACGACCTCATCGACGTTACCTTCAAACTTGCCCTCTTTTATCCCCCACCAGTTAGGGTTTTTCTTCAGCACTGTCTTCACGTCCGGTTCACGCGTCACCAGCATGTAGGGGCCAGTACCCATGGCGTTGCGCACTGTATAGGTTTCTTCCTTGTTCTGATAATCCTGCGGTTTTGTGACCTTGTTTTTTTCAGACCAGGCCTTGTTCATGATGAAAATACTGCCACTACCCACCATGTCCGGCAGCACCGGATTGGGCACGGGGGTCGTCAGCTCAACCGTGAAGTCATCAATCTTCCTGGGCACGCCGAGTGCGTTGCCATAGACCTTCATGTTCGATGTCGGCTGCTGCGAACGCAGAATCGAGAACACCACGTCGTCGGCTGAAAAATTCGAGCCGTCATGCCATTTCACGCCTTTGCGCAACGTAAAAAGCCAAGTGGTTGCTGAGGTCTGCTTCCAGGTGGTGGCGAGGTTGGGAATGAGTTTCATCGATTTGTCGCGCGCCAATAACTGCTCGTAAATCTGGCCATTGAATTGATTGTTGAAGGACTCGTTTTGCGCATGCGGATCATGGGTCGATGCGTCGCCCTGGCTGGCCCAGCGCAAGGTTTTAGCGTGTAAGTCTGCGCTTGCCACGCTGAAGCCAATAGCGAGTACTGTTGTCGCCGCGGCCAATAAAATCTGCTTCATCGATGTTCCTGTCATAAAAGAAAGTGCCGCTGAAAATTGCTAATTTGATAAGTAATAAATCGCGTTGAGGCGGTTCTCCCTCACCCCGCCCCTCTCCCAAAAAGGAGAGGGTGAGAACTGCGGCACAAAGAGTGAAAACCCACGACGTGCCGAATGAGTGAAGGGAAATCATAAACGAATCCGCCGCCTATAATACGTCTTTCGAAATTCATCGATTCCATGGTCGCCCCCGTCCGCTACACCATCGTCCCCAGCAATCCCGCCGCACATTTATTTGAAGTCACCGTGACCGTCAGCGCCGCCGATCCTGCTGGTCAGCGCTTTATGCTGCCGGTGTGGATTCCAGGCAGTTACATGATTCGCGAGTTTGCAAAAAACATCGTCACGCTGCGCGCGACGTGCGACGGCAACGCACTCGCCTGCGAGAAAACCAGCAAGGCTACCTGGCACTGCGCGCCGGCATTCGGCACGATCACGCTTACCTATGAAGTCTATGCCTGGGATTTGAGCGTCCGCGCAGCACATATGGATGGCACTCATGGCTTCTTCAACGGCACCAGCGTTTTCCTGTTACCAGTGGGATTTGAGAACGCGCCTTGCGAAGTGGAAATTCTGCGGCCACCGGGTACCTACGCTGTCGAATGGCAAATCGCCACGTCGATGAGTCAAACTCCAGCACCGGCGCTGCCTGCAGGCCAAAACAGGCTGGAAGTGCGCGCTGGTGCTGGTGTCTCTCCAGGACACGTCAAACAGTTCGGATCGTTCACGGCGGAAAATTATGATGAACTGATTGACCATCCAGTAGAAATGGGCACGTTCACACACGCAACGTTCGATGCCTGCGGCGTTACCCACCACATCGCTATTACCGGCAAGCACCGCGCCGACATGAAGCGGCTTTGTGCAGACCTTAAAAAAGTTTGCGAGTACCAAATTCGCCTGTTCGAACCTGACACCGCAATCGCACCGATGCAGGAGTATTGGTTTCTGATCATGGCGGTGGGCGACGGCTATGGCGGACTCGAGCATCGCGCATCGACCGCACTCATCTGCAATCGGGACGATTTACCTTTGCCCCATGACACGAGAGTCAGTGTCGGATATCGGCGTTTTCTTGGCCTGGCTTCGCACGAATATTTTCACACCTGGAACGTCAAACGCATCAAGCCGTCCGCGTTTGTGCCCTACGATCTCATGCAGGAAAATTACACCCGCCAGCTTTGGTTTTTCGAAGGCGTCACCAGCTATTTCGATGATCTTGTTCTCGTCCGCACCGGACTCATTGAGCCACTTTCGTATCTGGAGTTGATCGCCGAGAACATCGGCCGTGTCATGTCGCAGTCCGGTCGCAGCAAACAGAGCGTAGCTGACGCGAGTTTTGATGCCTGGGTCAAATACTATCGTCAGGATGAGAATTCGCCGAACGCCATCGTTAGTTATTACCAAAAAGGCTCGATCATCGGACTGGCACTCGATCTCACCATCCGCCACCGCACCGAGGGCACGAAATCGCTCGATGACGTGATGCGAGCCTTGTGGCAAACCTACGGTCGCCAAGGTATAGGCGTACCTGAAGGCGGCATAGAAGCGATCACGGAACAGATTTCCGGTCTCGACCTGAAGAATTTTTTTGCGCTGGCGGTGCACGGTACCGTAGACATTGACTTGGTGACACTCTTGAAATCGGTGGCAATCGATATCGCTTGGCGCGTTCCGGGAAAACTGAAGGAAGATGATCCGGTATTGACAACCATCGGCGTAAAAATCGGTGCGGAGCCCAATCAGGATGCAAAGCTCCTGCAAGTATTCGATGGCGGGGCAGCGCAGGCGGCCGGACTTTCTACCGGCGATGTGATTATCGCCGTCGATGGCCTGCGGGTTTCCGCAACCAACTTTGAAAAACGCCTGCGAAGTTATACCGTTGGTGCCACCATCGAGCTCACCACGTTTCGCCGCGATGAACTAATGACATTCAACGTGGCGCTGCAGGCATTACCCTCGCAGACTTGCGCCTTGACAATGCAGGATGCGCCAATCGACGCCAAAGCGCGCCGCAAGGCGTGGCTATTGCCGAATTAGCAACAGGGCGCCGGGCTTCCCCCTCCCCGGCCTTTTGAAATAAAGCAGCGCCTAACCCGCGCTATACTTTTCAGCTACATCGTCTGTTTTTGGAGTCACCCATGAATGCCCCCAATGAATTGAAGTTCCCGCCACTTCTGGACCCATCACTGTTTCGCAACCAAAGTTATGTGAATGGCGAGTGGATCGACGCTGATTCTGGCATGCGGTTTGATATCGACAATCCTGCCGATGGCGCCATCATTGCCAGCGTGCCTGATTGCGGTGCAGGAGAAACCCGACGTGCCATCGCCGCCGCCAACGCCGCCCTGCCTGCATGGCGCGCAATGACGGCCAGGCAACGTGCCACGCTGCTACGCCGCTGGTACGATCTGATGCTGTTGAATGCCGATGATCTGGCACTGATTCTCACCACCGAACAGGGCAAACCGCTGGCCGAGGCCAAGGGGGAAATCATGTACGGCGCTTCGTTCATTGAGTGGTTCGCGGAGGAAGGTAAGCGCATTTACGGCGATGTCATTCCACCACACATGAATGACAAGCGCCTGATCGTCATCAAGCAGCCGATCGGCGTGACCGCCGCAATTACCCCATGGAATTTTCCAAATGCGATGATTGCCCGCAAAGTTGCCCCGGCGCTGGCGGCTGGCTGCACGATGGTCATCAAGCCGGCTGAACAAACACCATTGTCGGCGCTGGCAATGGCCGAGCTTGCACATCGCGCCGGTATTCCAAAAGGCGTGCTCAATATCGTTACGGGAAGCGCATCGTCATCAGTGGTGATCGGCAAGGAGCTGTGCGCCAACCCTATTGTGCGTAAGCTCTCGTTTACGGGCTCCACCGAAGTCGGTCGCATCCTTATGCGCCAGAGTGCCGACACGATCAAGAAGCTTTCGCTGGAGTTGGGCGGCAATGCACCCTTTATCGTTTTCGATGACGCTGATCTGGATGCGGCGGCCGAGGGACTGATGCAATCCAAATACCGTAACGCTGGCCAGACCTGTGTGTCAGCCAACCGGATATATGTACAGGCTGCGGTCTATGACGCTTTCGCTGAAAAAGTGAAGATGAAAATGGCATCGCTGAAAGTGGGGCGTGGTACCGATGTCGGCGTGAATATCGGTCCGCTTATTGACGAACAAGGCCTCGCAAAAGTGGAGGCGCATCTGGCAGACGCCGTCGCCAAAGGTGCAACGGTGGTGAGTGGCGGCCAACGTCATGCACTTGGTGGGCGTTTCTACGAACCTACTTTGCTCACCAATGTGCCGAAGAGCGCCACGGTATCGAAGGAAGAAACTTTTGGCCCGGTAGCGCCATTGATCAAGTTCGACACCGAAAATGAGGCTATTACGCTTGCCAACGACAGCGAATTTGGCCTTGCTGCGTATTTCTATTCGCGCGACGTCGGTCGCGTGTTTCGCGTTGGCGAAGCGCTGGAGTCCGGCATGGTCGGCATCAACACCGGAATTTTCTCGAACGAAGTCGCCCCGTTCGGCGGCGTGAAGCAATCGGGGCTCGGGCGCGAGGGTTCAAAATACGGCATCGAGGATTATCTCGAGATTAAATACCTGTGTTTAAACGTATGACCCCAAACATTTTTTTGTACCAAAGGGTACTTGCCATGCAGTCGGCATTTTCGCTGCTGAACTTCGGCAGTCGCAACGGTCCAACCCAAATCGAAACATTCACACCAACATTGGAACAATTATGAAAAACGTACTACTTTGCAGCGTATTCGCCATCGTGACACTTAACGCCTGCGCGGCAACCGAACCTGCGAAACCGGCGTCAACGGCCGTGGAGCCACCAGCGACCGTGAAACCTGCCGCAGTCGCTGCAACATCGGCACCACTACCCATTGCCAACGCGGCACCACTGCGGCTCGCGCCGAACCAGCCGCTACCAGGCAACCTTAACCAACTTACCCTGGTTGATCGCGAAGTGGGCGATCCAGCTTCGGTGCTTATTGAAAATGGCAGCCCCATTTTGGTCCACTACACCGGCTGGCTGTACGATGTCACAAAACCTGATGGAAAAGGCATGCAGTTCGATACCTCGCGCACCCGCATCGCTCCGTACAGCTTCATCGTCGGCGTCGGAAAAGTCATCAAGGGGTGGGATCAAGGCGTCGTCGGCATGCGCAACCGGGGCAAACGCACAATAATCATCCCGGCCAATCTCGCCTATGGGGAACGGGTACGACCAAATATTCCCGCCAACTCGAATCTGATATTTGATATCGAAATTATAAACATCCTTGATCGAGGCGACTCGGGACAGGCGACTGCGACGGTCACGACGTTGCCCGCCGCCAGTGCGCCTCCGCCCACTGGCGCGCCACTGCGCTTGAATGCGAAGGCACCTTTGCCGATGATTGCTAACGAACTGACCCTGATCGATCAATTCGTAGGAACAGGTAAAACCGCCGAGGCCGGTGCGCCCGTGTCGGTTCATTACACCGGCTGGTTGTACGACGCCAAACAGCCCGACGGAAAAGGCAAGAAATTTGATAGCTCGGTCGATCGCGGCCAGCCGTTTGTCTTTCCGCTCGGTGGCAAGCGTGTCATCAAAGGTTGGGATGAAGGCGTGGTTGGCATGAAAGTCAAAGGCAAGCGCACGCTTATCATCCCGCCGCAATTTGGCTATGGCGAGCGCGGTGCGGGCGGCGTCATTCCACCGAACGCAACGCTGATATTCGATGTCGAATTGATCGACGTAAATCCAGCGGCAAAATAGCCAAAAAATTAACAGGAACTCTAATATCGGCGGGCCTTTCCAGATGAAAATGTCCGGACAGGCTCGCCAGATGGCGGTTTATGTATCTCTGTTCCGGGCATGCGATTGTGGTGTTTATCCTGCAGGTCGCAATCGACTCACCCGTGCCCACTGCAGATGGACGCTTGAGCAGCGCTGTACCCGGTAATATTTTTTCAACTTTTCGCCCTTGAAGCCTCGCATGAAATCCTTCGGTGTCATCATCATTGGCGACGAAATCCTTTCCGGCAAACGCCAGGACAAACATTTGTCGAAGTCCATCGAAACATTAAAGGTGCGGGGGCTCGATCTTGCCTACGCACACTATCTCGGTGACGAACCTGAGGGCATCGTCGCGACGCTGAAAGCATCATTCGCCACCGATCACATCGTCTTCAGTTTTGGGGGTATCGGTGCCACACCGGACGACTACACACGACAATGCGCAGCAGCGGCATTGGACGTGGCATTGCACGTGCACCCGGAGGCGATTGCAGCGATGACAATGAAACCGAACTTTGAACTCACGCCCAATCGCGCGAAGATGGCCGAGTTCCCGGTCGGTGCCACCATCATCCCAAACCCTTACAATCAGATCGC
>JBKJVA010000006.1:0-13308 GCA_046589675.1 Usitatibacteraceae bacterium | reverse complement strand
GGTTTAATGCGTGAGGCCCTGGTTGCGACCAATCGCTATATGTTCGAAGTTCAGAGGCTGCACCGAATCGCGGCAAACTACCGGCCAGAAAATGTCCGCAGTGGCCGTTTGCTGGCGGAACTGGGATTTCGCATCGAGGGGTTCGCCAAAAATTACTTGTTTATCGATGGCGCATGGCGGGATCATATCCTCACGTCGATTTCGAACGCCACGTTTAATATCGGGTGGCTGCACGCAACGATAAAACCCTAGCATTGGTGCGGCTCATGGCGTTATTTTCGCCTGCAGACCCCGCCAGTGCTAGGGTTTTTGATTTTTATCGCAGAATCGCGCTGTTTCCGCGCACCCCACCTCGCCGCTTGCATGCGGCTCGGATTCGCGAGGCACAAAACAAGCCGCAGGGCTTGTTTTGTGTCCACGCTCATCCCAGCATATCGGCCCAGATGTTTTTCGCCCAGGTCATCGCGTACTGGCCTTCCAACTCGCTGGATTGCGCCGACACACCTCCCGACCCCGGCACCGTTTTCATGGTCTTGGCGACCTCGTCGTACTTGTGGATCGAGGCAACGTGCACCACTTTATCTGCCGAGACAAAACTGTAGCAAGTGTTCGACAGTGTTGGACTGGGGTTCGGTGTTTCGCCGGTGAGCAACGCAACGACCGCCGCCGCGCAGGCTTTGCCATGACCATTAGCCATATGGCCCGATTTCGGCATCGCTGGCGCAATCTGCAACGCGTCGCCCAATAGGTGCACGCCAGGAACGTTCTTGGCCTCGTAGGTGAGCCAGTTGATCTCGCACCAGCGTTTGTTTGCGGTGATGAACGAATTGGCAATGCCGCCCGCTTTCATTGGTGGCAGCACGTTCAGTACATCGGCCTTCACGTCGCCGAATTCCAGTTTGGCTGTGTTGGTGGCAACATCGACATCCATCAATTTGGAGCTGCCACGAAATTCCACCATTCCAGGATACATGTCCGCCCAAGCCTTTTTAAACAGGCCCGGTTTTGAGGTGACATCCATGTTTGCATCGAGGATCAACACTTTCGACTTCGGCTTGGCTTTTTTAAAGTAGGCGGCGACCTGGCACGCGCGTTCATACGGGCCGGGAGGACAGCGATATGGCGCTTCCGGGATCGAGATGGCGAATACGCCACCGTCCCGCATTGCTTCAAGTTGTTTGCGCAACGCAATGGTCTGCGGGCCGGCTTTCCATGCGTGAAGTATTTTTTCTTGCGCAGCGCCATTGTTTAACGCCGGCACCATGTCGAACATGAAATCGACGCCAGGCGAAAGAATCACGCGATCAAAGGCAATCGCCTCTCCGCTGGCCATTCGTACGACTTTCTTATCGACATCGACACTGCTGGCTTCGCCGCGCAGAACCTTCACGCCGTATTTTCTCTGCAGGGTGGCGTAGCTAACGGTAATGTCCCTCATGGTCTGCGAGCCGCCCAGCACCAGATTGGAAATCGGACAGGAGATAAATTCGGCGTTGCGCTCGATCAGCGTCACATCGATACTCGGGCCCCACATCTTGATGTACTTGGCGGCGGTCGCCCCGCCATAACCACCGCCGACAATCACGACTTTCGGGCCACTGCCACCACCGACGGATGCGCAGCCGGAAATGGCGGAAACACCCACAACTGCGGTGGTTGCACCGGACACTTGCAAGAATGCTCTGCGATTTATATTCATGATGTTCTCCTCAATTTGTCCGCACGACTATTTCTTTTGCGCTGCAAAGAAATCGGCGATGGCTGCGATTTCTGCGTCGGAATAACCCTTGGCAATCTGGTGCATCAGGGTCGCTTCGCGCTTGCCCTCCTTGAAGGCCTTCATTTGCGCGACAAAGAAATCCTTGTTGGTGCCCGCTAAGCCCGGTATCGCGCCACCAGCGCTATAGCCATCGGTGCCGTGGCAGGCGGCGCAGTTTGCAGCGAGCGCACGCGCGCCGAGTGGGGTGAGATTGGCTGCGGCGAAGGGGATTGGTGGTGGCGGTGCTGCTATCGCGGGCGCAGCAGGCGCGGGCGTTTGCGCAATGGACGGAAGACCGAAGGTTATTAACGCCGCGAGAAATCCCAAACCCAGTGATTGGCGCGATTTTGCTTTCATGACACTCTCCTCTTGACCATTAAGCGATTTCTCGCTGACCATCGTTGCCCAGTCAAGAGGATAGCGCAAGTAATCGCGAATTGCTTGCCGCCCTCAGGCAGCCTGGCGGGGACATAACAAAAAAGGCCACGTCGGGGGAAACGTGGCCTTTTTCCAGCTATCGATAAAGTGTCGGCAAAGCGATCAGGATTCCTGTGTTACCGGTTCTTTTTCCTGGCTGATATCCAGCTTGACCTTGCCATCGGCATCCACATCGATCGTCACTTTTCCGCCGTTGGCCAAGCGCCCGAATAACAGTTCATCGGCAAGTGCGCGACGGATCGTATCTTGTATCAACCGTGCCATCGGTCGTGCCCCCATCTGCGGATCAAAGCCATTTTTGGCCAGATAACTCTTCAGCGCCTCGGTGTAGGTGACGTCGACTTTTTTCTCGGTGAGTTGCGCTTCGAGTTGCATGAGGAACTTGTCGACCACCTGCAGGATGATTTTCTCGTCGAGCGGTGCAAACGAAATGGTCGCATCCAACCGGTTGCGGAATTCCGGTGTGAAC
The DNA here is from genome assembly GCA_046589675.1 of Usitatibacteraceae bacterium. Lineage (GTDB taxonomy): Bacteria > Pseudomonadota > Gammaproteobacteria > Burkholderiales > Usitatibacteraceae > UKL13-2. The sequence continues at coordinate 10,642 of JBKJVA010000006.1, read as the reverse complement.
ATGCGCTTGATCTCGGCCAATTCGTCACCGGGCCGCCGGTCATTGGTAAAGCCAATGGAGGATTTTGAAAGCTCCGACGCGCCGGCATTGGTCGTCATCACGATGACAACGTTACGAAAATCCGCCTTGCGACCATTGTTGTCGGTCAGCGTGCCATGGTCCATCACCTGCAAAAGCACATTGAAAATATCCGGATGCGCTTTTTCGATCTCATCGAGCAGCAATACTGAATAGGGGTGCTTGCTGATGGCTTCTGTCATCAAGCCGCCCTGATCAAAACCGACATACCCTGGAGGCGCACCGATCAGGCGGGAAACCGCATGCCGCTCCATGTACTCGGACATATCGAAACGGATAAGCTCGACGCCGAGTATGAACGCCAACTGCTTGGCGACTTCAGTCTTACCCACACCGGTAGGCCCTGAGAACAGGAACGAGCCGATTGGCTTGGCGGAATTGCCAATCCCCGAGCGCGCCATTTTGATTGCCGATGCCAGTGCATCGATCGCCTTGTCCTGGCCAAATACCACCGACCTTAAATCGCGATCAAGTGTTTTCAATGCGCTCCGATCGTCACTGGAAACGTTACGCGCAGGAATGCGTGCAATCTTGGCGACGATTTCTTCGATTTCGGGTTTGCCGATGGTTTTTTTCTGCTTCGATTTTGGCGCGATCCGTTGTGCGGCACCCGCTTCATCGATGACATCGATCGCCTTGTCGGGCAGATGACGGTCATTGATGTATTTCGCCGAAAGTTCAGCCGCCGTGGTCAGAGCTGTCGATGTATATTTGACGCCGTGATGGCTCTCAAAGCGCGATTTCAGGCCTTTCAGAATCTCGATGGTTTCAGCGATGGAGGGCTCGGTGACGTCAATTTTCTGAAATCGTCGGGCCAGTGCGTGGTCTTTCTCGAAAACGCCGCGGTACTCCGTGTAGGTGGTTGCACCGATACATTTGAGCTGTCCAGACGACAGCGCAGGCTTGAGCAAATTGGACGCATCGAGCGTGCCACCCGAGGCAGAGCCCGCGCCAATCAAGGTGTGGATTTCGTCGATGAACAAGATGGCGTTAGGGTTCTCCAACAACTGTTTCAACACCGCCTTGAGTCGCTGCTCGAAATCGCCACGATATTTTGTGCCTGCGAGCAACGATCCCATGTCGAGTGAATAGACCTGCGCCTTGGCAAGAATGTCGGGGATCTGCCCGTCGACAACGCGTTTGGCCAAACCTTCGGCGATGGCAGTTTTGCCGACACCGGCTTCGCCGACCAACAGCGGATTATTCTTGCGGCGACGGCAGAGTATCTGGATCACCCGCTCCACCTCATTGTCACGCCCGATCAGCGGGTCGATCTTGCCATCGATGGCCATCTGGTTCAGGTTCAGGGTGAAACTTTCCAGTGCACCACCCGCTTCTCCACCTTCCGCCGCTTCGGCTTCGGGCTCATCTTTCTGTCCGCCGGCAGGCGTGACTTTTGAAATGCCGTGTGAAATGAAGTTGACGACATCCAGCCGCGATACGCCTTGCTGGTGGAGGAAATACACCGCGTGCGAGTCTTTTTCGCCGTAAATCGCCACCAGCACATTGGCCCCGGTCACCTCTTTTTTTCCTGATGACTGGACGTGCAATATCGCGCGCTGGATCACTCGCTGAAAGCCAAGCGTGGGCTGGGTGTTGACTTCGCCATCGCCTGCAACGATGGGCGTGTGCTGAGCGATGAATTCGGCGAGCGCTTTCTTGAGTTCGTCGATTTTAGCCGCACACGCCTTCAAGACTTCTTGTGCCGATGGATTTTCCAGCAAGGCGAGCAACAGATGTTCAACAGTAATGAACTCGTGGCGTTTTTGCCGGGCTTCGACAAATGCCATATGGAGACTTACTTCGAGTTCTTGGGCGATCATGATGGTCCTTTCAAGTGTACAACCGGTAATACAACCTACAGCTTACTACTGCTTTCTGATATCAACGCAAATCTCAGTCAATCGATATACGTGCTCGCGCGAAATCAGATTTCCTCCATGCCGCAGCGCAGCGGATGCTGATGTTGCCGCGCATAGTCAACAACCTGTTCCATTTTCATTGTTGCCACATCCCTGGGATATACCCCACAGACGCCGCGCCCCTCGGTATGAACTTTGAGCATAATCTGGGTGGCACGTTCATGGGTGTGCCCAAACACCTGCTGCAACGCCTCGATCACAAATTCCATCGGCGTGTAATCGTCGTTGTACATCACCACCTGCCACATCGATGGTGGCTTGGTCTTTGCCGGCGTTTCCTGCAGTACGGTATCGCCGGGGCCTAGGGGTTTCGGTTGTTTTGTCGCCATTTTGGTGGTTCATGGATGTCCAACTAATAATAGGGGCAGCGACCGCGACATTCAAGTACTAACAATGACTACGAATTCGTTCCGCGCGGCGCGCATAGCCTTGGATTTGCGCGTATACAACCGCCCGACGCAAAAAACTCGCCAAAGTATTGACTTGGATGAATATTGCCGGTAAAAGGCGGGTTGGAGTTTGGCTTCAGGTTTACTGCATTTGCCTTGGCGGTTGCGGGCCTTGATAGCAAAACGATTCCGGGGTTCTCCAACCCGATTTTTCGTAAAAGGATGCAATTGCAATGGCAACTGGAACTGTAAAATGGTTTAACGATGCAAAAGGTTTTGGCTTCATCACACCCGATGACGGCAGCGAAGATCTGTTTGCGCACTTCTCGGCAATTCAGATGAACGGCTTTAAGACCCTCAAAGAGGGCCAAAAAGTCAGTTTTGAAGTCACGCAGGGCCCTAAAGGCAAACAAGCTTCAAATATCGGCAACCCTTAATTTTTCCGGCTGCCAGGAAAGCCCCTTGTAGCGCAGGCTGCAAGGGGCTTTTTTCATTAACAGCGCGTAGCGGTCAACTGCCGTATCCAGGATCAAATGCTGATTCAATTTAATAAACCGTACGGCGTGATTTGTCAGTTCAGCGGCTCGGGTGACAAACCCACGCTGAAGGATTACATCGACTTACCCAACGTTTATCCGGTCGGCAGGCTGGATACGGATAGTGAAGGGCTGTTGCTGCTCACCGATGATGGGCGCTTGCAGGCCAGCATTGCCGATCCGCGTCACAAGTTGCCAAAGATCTACTGGGTAGAAATTGAAGGCGCGCCTGACGAGACCGATCTGCAGCCGCTACGTGTGGGTGTTGATCTGGGCGATTTTGTCACGCAACCCGCTGTGTTAAGCATCATGCCTGCACCGCAGAATCTTTGGCCGCGCGTCCCGCCGGTACGATTTCGGAAACTTATCCCCACATCCTGGCTGGAGATTACGATCTGTGAAGGGAAAAACCGCCAAGTGCGTCGCATGACAGCGAAAATCGGCCTGCCTACTCTGCGGCTGATACGGGTTGCGGTCGGCAACTGGACATTGGGCGACCTGGTGTCCGGAAAATGGCGTGAAGGCAGCGCATCGACAAAGGCGGTGCAACGCACCGTCGTCGGCAAAAAACACCTGGAAAGTTAACGGCTTGCCACTCAGTGCACAGCACAAAACGGTTCACATTCAGGTGTCAACCGGCTATAATTCCGCGCGTTAATCGCCCTGACAGGGACGGAACTTTACCAATCTGTCTGAACTGATTCTCGATACTCACTCACTCTCAAAGGATTCACGAATGAAAACCATTTCCACCCTCGCAGCCTCGCTGTTTGCCGCAGTAGCTCTGAATGCTGCCGCGCAAGCGCCTGCTGCACCGGCCAAAGCCGTTGAAGCGCCTAAAGCGGTTGTTCCCGCTCCTGTCGTTAAAGCTACGCCTGCTATTCCGGCAACGCCTGCTGTTCCCGCTTCCAAAGTTGAAGGCGCAAAGGCTACGCCAGCCGTTCCTGCCACGCCCGCTGTCCCAGCCGCCAAGGTTGACGCCGTAAAGGTTGCTCCTGCGGTCAAGGCCACTCCTGTCGCTCCTGCGAAAGCGGACCCAGTTGCAGCGAAAGCCGAAGCCAAGGCCAAGGCCGATGCAATCAAGGCAGAAAAAGCAGCCAAGAAAGCCCAAGCCAAGAAAGACAAAGAAGCGAAGAAAGCTGCCGCAAAAGCGGAAGCCGACATGAAAAAAGCTGACGCTGCTGCCAAAAAAGAAGCCCCGAAGAAGTAATTCTTCACGGACCAAATCTGCCCTCGGGCGGGTTCGAAGTAATATGAAGGGCGAAACCTTGGTTTCGCCCTTCTGTTTTTTTGCAACGTCGAATTCACACCGAACCAACGCCTGTCTCGTTAAACTTTACCCAGCAGCCTGTCGGACTTAAGGAATCGAAGTGAAAAATGAGATGGGCGAGGGCAGAATTTCGCGCTTTTCGAGCCAATGGTTATTCCATTGGCGCTGGAAAGCGGGGAATTATGCACCGGCCAGGTCATTTTGCAGCCGATTTCCCTTAAGTCCGATAGGCTGCTAACCATGAACAACAAAATTGTCGTCGGCTTATCCGGTGGCGTGGACTCCGCCGTATCAGCATTGATATTGAAGCAACAAGGCTTCGATGTGGTCGGACTTTTCATGAAAAATTGGGAAGATGACGACGACGACGCGTATTGTTCAACGCGCCAGGATTTTATCGACGCTGCCGCTGCCGCCGATGTTATCGGAATCGATTTTGAAGCAGTCAACTTCGCTGCCGAATACAAAGACCGCGTATTTGCAGAATTTCTGCGCGAATACGCCGCCGGGCGCACGCCCAACCCGGATGTACTCTGCAATGCGGAAATCAAGTTCAAGGCGTTCCTCGATCATGCACTCAAGCTCGGTGCCGCGCATATCGCAACCGGACACTATGCGCGCGTGCGCGAAGTCGAGGGACGCTTCGAGTTGCTGAAAGGTCTGGATCCCGGCAAGGACCAGTCTTACTTTCTGCACCGGCTCAATCAACATCAATTGTCCAAGTCGGTCTTTCCGATTGGACATTTGCGCAAAACCGAGGTGCGAAAAATGGCGTTGGCGGCGGGATTGCCAAATCACGCCAAGAAGGATTCGACCGGCATTTGCTTTATCGGCGAGCGCCCGTTCAGGGAGTTTCTGCAACGCTACTTGCCGCGTGAGCCCGGCAACATGGTGACACCTGAAGGGCGTCAAATGGGGCGGCACCAGGGATTGATGTATTACACAATCGGCCAGCGTCAGGGACTGGGAATCGGCGGCACCAGCAATGGTGGCGGCGAACCATGGTTTGTCGCGGACAAGATTATGGCGCGCAATGAACTCGTGGTGGTACAAGCGCATGAACATCCGGCATTGTTAACGTGCGCTCTTCAGGCACAGGACGCGTCCTGGGTTGCTGGCGAAAAGCCCCGGCAATCTTTGTATGCGGCCAAGACCCGTTACCGGCAAGCCGATTCCTCCTGCACGCTTGATGTAGTCGACGATGCCAATTTCGCGCTAACGTTTACTCATGCGCAGTGGGCTGTTACACCCGGCCAATCCGCGGTGATCTACGACGGCGAAATTTGTCTGGGTGGTGGTGTCATCTCACGCTGACACCACCTGCTCCCGCAAGCAGTTTGTGGTTTATAGCGCGGGTTTGGTTTCCACAAACGACGGCATGGCCTCAAGGCCTTCAACCCATTTTTTCAGGTTGGGGTAGTTGGCACGCCACTGGATTTCCGGCAGGCGAAACTCCAGCCATAGCAACGCGCAGGCGAGAGAAATGTCACCGAGTGTCAGTGACAGACCATGACAATACTCACGGTCGGCTAATTCGCGTGCAGCCGCGGCAATCCCTGAATTCACTTTACCAATCTGTCGCGCGATCCAGTCTTCGCTCTGACCGCCCGCGTCCCGCTTGCGTTCGAGAAAAATGGCAAGGCCAGCATCGCCGATGCCATCGCCTAATGCTTCCCACCGTTTGACCAAGGCGCGTTCGCGCCCACTGTCCGGAATCAGTCGCGATACCGGCGTGACCCCGTCGAGATATTCAACGATAACGCGCGAATCATAGAGCGTGATGCCGTCGTCGAGCACCAGTACCGGCACTTTGGTCAACGGATTGTGCAAGGTGACGGTGGTGTCGGCGCTCCACACATTCTCTTCCAGAAAGTCGCATTCGATGCGTTTTTCGATCATCACAATACGGACCTTGCGGACGTACGGGCTGGTGCGGGATCCATACAACTTCATTGTGCTTCTCAACTGTGACTGGAGGCGAATTATAGCATCGCGATATTCACGGCTCGTCGTTCATTGCCGTCCGAGCGCGCCATGTGCGCGCCATAAGCGCGAGGGTTGAAATGTGCGGGTGTTAAAATCTCACCTGCCCTATTTCTGGTTTCCCCATGACCTCTCCGCTGTCGCTTACCGCACTGACCGCACTTTCGCCGCTTGATGGCCGCTACGAACGCAAGGTCGCGAGCCTGCGCAGCTTTTTCAGCGAGTTTGCGCTGATCAAGTACCGGGTGCAGATCGAAATCGAATGGTTGATCGCGCTGTCGCTTGAACCGCGAATTGCCGAGTGTCCTCTGTTTTCCAATTCCACAATCGAGGCATTGCGCGCTGCCAGCATTAATTTTTCCGTGGTCGATGCAGAGCGAATCAAAACAATTGAAGCGACCACCAATCACGATGTAAAGGCGGTCGAATACTGGCTGCACGAGAGATTCAAGGACAACGCGGAAGTCACCAAGTCAAAAGCATTTATCCACTTTGCCTGCACCTCAGAAGACATCAATAATCTTTCGCACGCACTCATGCTCAACGCAGCACGCGAGGCTGTATTGCTACCTGCGCTTTCGCGGATTGGCGACAAACTGCAGTCGCTCGCGCATGCGCACGCAGCCGTCAGCATGCCCGGGCATACGCACGGCCAGGCGGCGTCACCGACCACCCTCGGCAAGGAAATGGCTAATGTCGCCTACCGGTTGCAACGCGCGAAATCGGCACTGAACAAGATCGAGATGCTGGGCAAAATCAACGGCGCGATCGGTAACTACAACGCCCACCTGTCGGCATATCCAAACCTTGACTGGCCGGCGTTCGCCAGGCAATTTGTCGAGGGCCTGGGATTGACCTTTAATCCCTATACGATCCAGATCGAGCCGCACGATTACATGGCCGAATTGTTCGATGCCATCGCGCGCGTAAATACCATCCTCATCGACCTCAATCGCGATATCTGGGGTTATATCTCGCTGGGTTATTTCAAGCAAATCACCAAGGCGGGAGAAATCGGCTCCTCAACCATGCCGCACAAGGTCAACCCCATCGATTTCGAGAACTCGGAAGGCAATCTGGGGCTGGCGAATGCGTTGCTGCGCCACATGGCGGAGAAGCTGCCGATCTCGCGTTGGCAGCGCGACCTCACCGATTCGACAGTGCTGCGCAATATGGGTGTCGCTTTTGGCTACAGCCTGCTGGCATACGATTCGCTGGCGCGTGGGCTCGATAAACTCGAAGTCAATCATGCGAAGATCGCGTCGCATCTCGATGCAAGCTGGGATGTGCTCGCCGAGCCGATTCAAACCGTGATGCGCAAACACGGCATCGACGACGCCTATGAACAGCTCAAGGAGTTAACGCGCGGCAAAGGAGGCATAGACCGGGAGTCTTTGCATGCATTCATTAGGGGATTATCGATTCCCGACTCAGACAAAACATTGCTGTTGGCGCTTACGCCGGCAAACTACATTGGGTTAGCGAACCAGCTTGCTGCCAAAATTTAGTGGCGCCATTTTTTCAATTATCATTTCGAACCCGGCTTCGTCGGGTAAGAAATCTGCTCTTCCAATGTAGGTGAAAAGCAGATTTCTCGCGTCGCTCGAAATGACAAGATTTTAGAAAACGTTAGCATTGGCGGGCCTTCCAGGCCGAAAAAAGCTGGAACGGCAAGGTGGGAGCGGGGTTCAGATTTGCATCGACCCCGCGCGCGTGGGCACACTAAGTCGTCAGCGTGCGATACCCTTACAGCCAAAAATTAATGCGGTCGAACTCGCGTCAAACGTCGAATTTTATCCCCTGTGCCAGCGGCATCGCGGTCGAATAATTGATGGTGTTGGTTACACGGCGCATGTAGGCTTTCCAGCTATCGGATCCGGATTCACGACCACCACCGGTTTCCTTTTCGCCACCAAATGCGCCGCCGATCTCGGCACCGGAAGTGCCAATGTTGACGTTGGCAATACCGCAATCGCTTCCGGAGGCAGATAGAAATAATTCGGCTTCGCGCATATCGCTGGTAAAGATTGACGACGACAAACCTTGCGGGACGGCATTTTGCAGGGCAATGGCCTCGTCCAGGTGCTGATAGCGCAACACGTACAGAATAGGCGCAAAGGTTTCGTGGCAGACCGTAGCCGTCTGCGCATCGATCTCAACGATGGCTGGTTTCACGTAATACGCATTCGGGCACCCTTTTTCCTGTACGCGCTCCCCACCGGTGACGATGCCACCCTCGGCACTGGCAGCGCGCAACGCCGATTGCATGGCGTCGAATGCGGCGCGATCGACCAGTGGTCCGACAAGTGTGGCGGCCTCCAATGGATTGCCGATCCGAATCGATGCATAGGCGGATTTCAGTGTTGACAACAGTTGATCGTAAATGCTGGCTTGAACGATTAACCGTCTAAGCGACGTGCAGCGCTGCCCGGCAGTACCCACGGCCGAGAACAAGGCCGCAGTCTGCACCATTTTCAAATCCGCGCTCGGTGCCACGATCATTGCGTTATTGCCGCCCAACTCGAGGAGGGTTCTGGCAAATCTGGCGGCGGCTTTAGCACCTACGCCGCGTCCCATGCGTGTCGACCCGGTCGCCGAAATCAAACTCACGCGCGGGTCATCGACCATCGCTTCGCCGACATCGGCGCGACCGATGAGTATCTGCGAAAGCCCCTCGGGAACGATTCCGCCGCCAGCAGAAAAGCGCCTGATGGCACGCTCCAGCAACGCCACTGAGGCCAACGCCACCAGCGGCGTCTTCTCCGAAGGCTTCCACACCAGCGCGTTGCCGCATACCAATGCCAGTGCCGCGTTCCACGCCCACACCGCCACCGGGAAATTGAATGCGCTGATGATGCCGACCACGCCAAGCGGATGCCATTGCTCCATCATGCGGTGCTCGGGACGCTCTGATGCGGTCGTCAAGCCGTAGAGCTGACGCGAGAGGCCGACGGCAAAATCGCAGATGTCGATCATCTCTTGCACTTCGCCCAGGCCTTCCTGCAAAATTTTGCCGGACTCGATCGTGACGAGTTGGCCCAGCGCATCCTTGTTGGTGCGCAGTTCATCACCCAGCAAGCGCACAAGTTCGCCACGTTTTGGCGCGGGGATATTGCGCCAGATTAAAAATGCCCGCTGTGCAACGGCAATTTTATTTGCAACCGTTTCAGGAGAATCGCCGCGCAAGGTCGCCAGGGTCGTACCGTCGATGGGTGAACGGGCGACAAGGCCATCACCCTCATACAAATTCAGTTCCACGCCCAACTGGGCGAGCAGAGTATTAGCAGTCATGTTGCCATCCGGAATCGATAAGGCCGTATGGTACAGGCAAGGCGATGGACTAATACCAAACCGGTTAACCGTCAACTACTCATCATCTGCGGATTCATCCGCTCGCCATGCGCCATTTTGTTGAGCGCATTCAGATACGCCTTGGCACTGGCGATGACGATATCGGTATCGGAACCAATGCCATTCACCACGCGCCCGGCGCGGGATAGTCGCACCGTCACTTCGCCCTGCGAATCGGTACCTTCGGTCACGTTGTTCACCGAATATAGCTGTAGCTCCGCGCCGCTATTTACAATACTTTCCAGCGCCCGGAACGTTGCATCGACCGGCCCCGCCCCCTTGGCCTCGCTAATCTTTTCTTTGCCATGGTCGGCAATCACGATACGGGCAAACGGCTTTTCGCCGGTTTCGGTGTGCGCGGTCAACGCGACCAGACTGAATTGCTCTGTTTCCGGCGTGACGGTTTCATCCGATACCAGCGCCTGGATATCTTCATCGAAAATTTCCTGCTTCTTGTCGGCGAGTTCCTTAAAGCGCTGGAATGCCGCATTGAGCGCGACTTCCGATTCGAGTTCTATGCCGAGTGTTTTCAAGCGATCACGAAACGCGGAGCGCCCCGACAATTTTCCCAGCGAAATCCGGTTGTTATGCCAGCCAACATCCTGTGCACGCATGATTTCGTAGGTCTCACGATGCTTCAACACGCCATCCTGATGAATTCCCGACTCGTGTGCAAAAGCGTTAGCGCCGACCACGGCCTTGTTCGGTTGCACCGGATAACCGGTAATGGTCGAAACGAGTTTCGACGCAGGCACGATCTGGGTGGCGTCAATACGTGTCTCGACGTTGAAATAATCCTTCCTGGTGCGCAATGCCATCACGATTTCTTCCAGCGCTGCATTACCGGCACGCTCCCCCAGACCGTTGATGGTGCATTCCACTTGTCGCGCGCCCGCTTTTACGGCCGCGAGCGAATTGGCAACGGCCATGCCGAGATCATTGTGGCAATGGGTCGACCATACGACCTTGTCCGCATTGGGGACGCGTTCAAGCAGTGTGCGGAATCGTTCCGCCCATAACTCGGGGGTGCTGTAGCCGACCGTATCGGGAACATTGATGGTTCTGGCGCCGGCGTTAATGACGGCTTCGAACACGCGACAGAGAAAATCCATT
>JBKJVA010000069.1:0-7206 GCA_046589675.1 Usitatibacteraceae bacterium | reverse complement strand
GTGTGGATCGTTGGCGCTGCGTATGGCCAGGTTACCGGCCGTCGGCTTCTATTTTTGGCAATTCAGCGGCGATCAGCTTGAGACCGGCACGCAGCAGATCGTCGTAGCGCTTGCGTTCGATCGCGGTCGTTTCCTGTGTCCATTTATAAAATCCTTCGCCTGCTTTCATGCCAAATTTTCCTGCGGATACTTTATCGCGCAACACTTGCGCCGGTACCGTTGCAGCCGATAGCGAGGGATACATCGTTGCGGCAGCGGCCGTGTGAACTTCCACGCCGGCATGGTCGCGCTGCATCACCGGGCCCGCAGCGAGAAAACGAAAACCGAACCCGAAGCGCACGGCATTGTCCACATCCTGCGCCGTGGCCACACCCGCATCGATCATGGCAAACGCTTCGCGAGCGAGCGCGTGTTGGAGCCGGTTGGCGAGAAAACCGGGCAGGTCCTTCTTGACGATGACTGGCACCATCCCACAACCACGCATAAACGCGGCCAGCGACTCGGCATTGGCCGGATCGCTGCCCCTGCCCAATATCACCTCAACCAGCGGCACCAGGTGCGCCGGCATAAAAAAATGCAGCCCCAGCATGCGTGCCGAGGTCGCCAAATCAGCCGCGATGGCACTGATGGGAAAGCTCGAACTGTTGCTGGTCAGCAATGCATCGGGCCGGGCGCGCTTTTCCAGTTCGCCAAACAGCGCTTGCTTGATGTCGAGACGCTCGGGAATACATTCGACGACGAGATTGACTTCGTTCCATGACACTTCGTCGAGCGACGCGCATGCCGACAGTTTATTGACGCGATTGGAGTAGCCGAGATCTGCCATGCCACGCGCGAAATAGTCCGGCAACAAATTTCGGCGCGCCTCGACTGACTCCATCACCACCGTCTTGCAGCCCGCACGTGCCAGTACCAATGCCACGTCAGCGCCCATGGTACCGCCGCCGACGACGAGGGCGGTCGAAACAGACGGCTTTTCAAGCATTGCTGGTTCCTGTCAGAAAAACCGGTGCCGTCAAATTCATCGGGGGCAGCATGAAATCAAAATCGCAACCAACGTCGGCTTGGGTAACGCTGGTTTGATAGAGCTTTCGGTAGCCGTGATCCGGCATATCGGCCAATGTGGGCGGCAGCGTCCAGTCGGCCAGCCGCGACGCCATTTCCTCAGCGCTGATTTCCAGCGTCAGGGTTCGCGCTGGCACGTCGAGGCTGATCATGTCGCCGTTGCGCACCGCCGCGAAGGGCCCGCGCTCGGCCGCTTCCGGTGTGATGTGCAGCACGATGGTGCCAAATGCGGTGCCGCTCATGCGCGCATCGGACATTCTCACCATATCCTTTACGCCCGCCTTCGCCAGTTTTTTGGGGATTGGGATATAGCCCGCTTCCGGCATGCCGGGTGCACCTTTGGGACCGATGTTTTGCAGCACCAGGATATCGTCCGCTGCGACATCGAGGTCGTCGCTGTCGATGCGCGCGGCCAGATCCTCAATGCTGCAGAAAACGACGGCGCGGCCCCGGTGCTTCAACAGCGCGGGTGTGGCCGACGAGTGCTTGATGACTGCGCCACGCGGCGCCAAATTGCCTTTGAGGACGGCGATCCCGCCGCTCGGAAAAACCGGCGTGGTGGCAAGTCGAATCACCTTGCGGGTCGCCGGCACTTTCGCAGCATCGATTTCCTCGCCCAGCGTGCGCCCGCTGACAGTCATGCAATCGAGATGCAGCATCGGCTTCAGTTCTTTCAGCACCGCCATCAATCCGCCATCTTCGTACAAATGCTCCATGTAGTGCGCACCGCTGGGTTTCAGATCGACCAACACCGGAATGTTTCGACCCAAACGGTCGAAATCGGCAAGATTAATGGCAATACCCAGTCGTGCCGCCACCGCAGTGAAATGAATCAACGCATTGGTTGAGCCGCCAATAGCGTGCAGCACGATGAGCGCATTGGTAACCGATTTTGGTGTGAGAATATGTTTCGGCAACAGTGGGTTTTTAGTCATTGCCACCACCCGCCGACCAGTGGTCTCTGCGTGGCGAAAGCGCTCGGCGTACACCGCCGGGATCGCCGCCGCGCCGGCCAGGCTCATCCCCGCCGCCTCGACCATGCACGCAATGGTGCTGGCCGTACCCATCACCATGCAGGTGCCGGTGGTCGGTGCCAGCTTTGCATTCACCTCGTCAATCTCGGTCTGATCGATTTCGCCGGCGCGATATTTCGCCCAGAAACGTCGGCAATCGGTACAAGCACCGAGGCGTTCGCCTTTGTGCTCACCAGTGAGCATTGGCCCGGTGGGAATGATGATCGACGGGATATCCAGCGACGCTGCCGCCATCAATTGCGCCGGAATAGTTTTATCGCAGCCGCCAATCAATACCACCGCATCGACCGGTTGCGCGCGCATCATTTCTTCGGTGTCCAGAGCCATCAGGTTGCGCAGATACATGCTGGTTGGGTGCGCAAACGATTCGCCGATCGAGATCGTCGGAAACACGAACGGCATGCCGCCTTCCTGCATCACGCCGCGTTTCACCGCCTCGATGATTTGAGGCACGTTGCCGTGACAGGGATTGAAATCGCTGTAGGTATTGGTAATGCCAATAATTGGTCGATCGAGTGCGTCGTCGGTGAAGCCCATCGCCTTGATGAAGGCTTTCCGCAGGAACAATGAAAAGCCGCTGTCGCCGTAGGCTGTGAGGCCCTTGGTGAGACCGCGGCCGGTCTTGGTGGTCATTTTTTACTCGAGCTTGATGTTGGCATCTTTGGCGACCTTGGTCCACTTGTCGATTTCTGCCTTGATGCGCTTGGCGCTGTCGGCTGGATTCAGATAGCCGGTGACGACGCCTTGCGCCTCCATGCGCATCTGTGTATCGGGTGCGGCCAAAACCTTCTCCAGCGCAGCGGTAAGCTTGGCAACGATGGCGGGCGGTGTTTTGGCGGGTGCCAGTAAACCGAACATCGACGTGACGATAAAATCAGGAAGTCCGGCTTCCGCCGCGGTCGGCACATCCGGCAGATTGCCAGACCGCTTCGGCAATGCAACAGCCAGCGGACGCAAACTGCCAGCCTTGATGTGGGGCAGTGCAGCGGGCATGGTTTCAATCATCGACTGTACCTGGCCACCAATGAGATCATTCATCGCCGGTCCGCTGCCTTTGTAGGGCACATGCAACATATCGAGCTTGGTCATCGATTTGAACAGTTCCCCGGCCATATGTTGCGGCGAGCCATTGCCGGACGACGCATAGCTCACGCCCGGATTGGCTTTGGTGTACGCCATCAATTCTTTCAGCGTTTTTACGGGAACTTTGGGATTGACCACAAATACCAGCGGCACTTGACCCACCACGCCGACTGGTACGAAGTCACGCGCCAGATCGAATGAAAGATTGGGCTGCAACGCGGCGTTAATGGAGTGGCTCGTCAGCGCGCCCAGCAATAGCGTGTAGCCGTCTGCGGCGGCCGTCGCGGCGGCAGCTGCGCCAATAGAGCCCGTTGCCCCGGCGCGGTTGTCGACGATAAGTTGCTGACCTAGCGCCTCGGACATTTTCAGCGCGACGATGCGGCCGATCACGTCGGTTGCACCACCCGGCGGGTAGGGAATAATGAGCTTGATGGGCTTGCTAGGGTAGTCCTGCGCCATCGCAGGCGCCAACGGCAAACCTGCCGCCAGCATCACGCCGACCAACGACAGAACACGGGAGATTCGTTGCATGGATTGCAGTGCAGGGAAAGACATGGACTCCTCCGATATGGTTTGAATGATCGATGCGGTCTTTGGCGGATGCTCGTCGTTAACTACTCGGCAAGACTAACAGAATCCCAATTAATTCCATTGAGGAGGATCAGTTGTTGCGGCCGGTCGTGGCATAACCTTAGTTTTTAAGTGAAAACGCAAGCGCTGGCGCGGCGTTTCAGGCAATTTTTGCCTGTGAAGCTTGCCAGTGCTTGAGCTTGCCCGGCATCCGTAGCCTCGCTGAAGCGCGGCGCAATCGAGGCGATTTTCGAAGTACGATATTCTCGAACTCCATTGCGCTGCATCCCGGTTCGATAACAAGACAGTGCGGCACGTATTCCCATCGCGAAAAAGCGCGCTATCATCGCGCCATGCAAAAAAAAACCCTCAAGCTCTTTGCGACCTCAACCGACTGCGAAGCGGCGTTTTACGATGCGTTCGAGCGCGCGGATTTAAATCTCATGATGACAGTCTGGGCGGATGAACCGGGCATTGTTTGCATTCACCCGCAGGGGCCTCGTCTTGCAGGGCTCAGTGCAATCCGCAGTAGTTTTACCGGACTTTTTTCGCATGGCCCGAATGCCAAGCTGAAAGTGAGCGAGTTGCGCAAACATCAGGGGCAAACGCTCGCGATCCACAGCGTTTACGAAACATTTACGTTGCCAGATCGCAAAGAAGCCATCCCGCCGGTGCTAGCGACAAATGTTTACCTTCTCACGCCCCACGGCTGGCGCATGATCTTGCATCATGCGTCGCTTTCCCCGCAGGGTACGACGCCAGAGGAGCAAGGTGTGATGCGGATTCTGCATTGAAGCTTTCCCACGAAAATCTGGCGACCGGTAAAACCCGAACGTTATTTGCGTGCGCAAATAGGACCGCCGCCGTCCTTGCGTGTTTTCTATTGATGCCCATGCTGGCCGCCAGCGTCGAGCCGATCAAAGTCATTCGCACCGCGTATCCATCTGCCGAGACCGGATTCAATTGTGCCGTGGAAGCCGATGAATTCACCGGCACACTCTGTGACAATATTTTTGATTCGTTACTGCAATATGACCATCTGGCGCGCCCGATCAAGCTGCAACCGCGCGCCGCGATCGCCTTGCCGGAAATTTCCGCAGATGGCAGGACTTATACCTTCAAGCTAAAGCGCGGCATCACCTTCACCGATCACCCTGCTTTTAAAGGTAAAAAACGCGAACTGGTGGCTGCCGACTACGTTTACAGCATGAAGCGACTGCTCGATCCGGCCAATCGAGCCAAATGGCAGTTTCTGCTCGACGGTAAGGTCGAGGGCTTAAACGAACTGGCCGATGAAGCAAAGAAGTCCGGCAAGTTTGATTACGACAAACCTATCCGCGGTCTTGAGGCAATCGACCAACACACGCTCGTTATTCGTCTGAAAGCCCCCGATTACAACCTCTCCTATATTCTTGCCATGCCTGCAACAGCGGCGTTCGCGCGTGAAGTGGTTGAACAATATGGCACGGCGATCGCCGAGCACCCGGTGGGCACTGGTCCGTTCAGGCTCAAAGAGTGGCGCCGCTCGTCGCGCGTCACGCTGGAAGCCAATCCGAATTTTCGCGAGCAATATTTCGAGTCAGTGGGTGGTACCGACAAGAACGATGCCACCATCGTTGCACATTTAAAGGGTAAACGCCTGCCGCTAATCCAGCTTATCCAACTCGACATCATCGAAGAGGATCAGCCGCGCTGGCTCGCGTTTCTGGGAGCCGAACACGATTACATCCGGCCGATACCGCCGCCACTGGCCGATGCCGCCTTGCCCGGCGGCAAGCTCGCGCTTAATCTCGTCAGCAAAGGCATTACCACGACGCGAGACGAAGTCGCCTGGCTAACTTACACCACATTCAATATGGAAGATAAAACCATCGGCGGGTACAGCGCAGAGCGCATCGCCCTGCGTCGCGCGATCTCCATGGCGTTCCCGATCCAGGACGAAATCGCCATCATTGAGAAAGGTCAGGCAGAAGAAGCCTGGAGCCCGATCGCGCGTGGGATGGCGGGGTTTGTCGATGAGAAGGCGACTTTTCACGAATACAACCCCGCCGGTGCCAAGGCACTGCTCGATACCTATGGGTACATCGACCGCGATGGCGATGGCTGGCGTGAAATGCCGGATGGCAGCCCGCTAGTTATTGATCACGCATCCATCCCCGACCAGCGGGTCCGAAGCCGCAACGAATTATGGGGACGCGCCATGGAGCGCATCGGCATCCGCATGACGTTTATGAAAGTCGAAAAACTCCCGGAACTGCGCAAATTAGCCACCCTTGGCAAGATACCGATGTTCAGCTATGGCTGGATTGCCGACTACCCTGATGGGGAGAATTTTCTGCAACTGTTTTGGAGTAAATCAATTGGTGGCGCGAACTACACCTTATTTTCGCGGCCGGAGTTTGATGCGTTGTACGAGCGCATCAAAGTCATGCCCGATTCGCCAGAACGCACCAAGCTTTACCAAAAAATGGTGCACATCCTGTGGGTTTACAATCCGTGGCGGGTAAACACGCTCAAACAAGGAACCGCACTAATGCATCCGTGGGTACTCGGTTACAAAAAGCACCCTTTCGGGCATGAGCCCTGGCGCTACCTCGATATCGACCGTGCCAAATTGCCACCACAGCTCCGCAAATGATCGTACTCTCCGCCACCAAATCCCGATTCTTCCTGCAAGCGCTTGTCGCCTTGTTGGTGATCGTGCTGGGCTGGCAACTCGCATGGTGGACCTGGCAGTTCATCACGCCCTCATTGCGAAGCCGACATTTCTCTGCAATCACGACCGCAGAGCCGAATATTGCGCTTGGTCGCCAATTGTTCGGCGAGACCGGGCCAGTGCCTGCCAGCGGGCCTGCCGCATCGCAAACCGGCATTCGACTCAAAGGCGTATTTGCCGTCGATGGCAAAACGCTGTCTGCAGCGGTACTGAACATGGGCGGACGCGACCAGGCAGCGACGCTCGGCCAGGAATTGGCGAGCGGTGTCACGCTCGCTGAAGTGCACGCCGATTTCGTGGTCGTTAGTCGTGCAGGCATCCGCGAACGAATCGACCTTGACCGCTACGACAGTCGTGCGCCGAAACTGGCATCCGGGCCCAGTGTTGCACCTGTCACCCAGTTTCGCCTCAACGTTGCTTCCACAGGATCAAACGCGTATTCGCTCTCCCGGCAGGAACTCAACAGCGTATTGCAGGATCCGCGACAAATGGCTTTTACGGGGCGCATCGGCGTGGCAGCGACGGGCGGCGTACGGGTAGAAGATGCGCCGGGCGGCTCGCTGCTCGACAAGCTGGGCATCAAGACTGGCGATATTGTGACCGGGCTCAACGGTCAGCCAGTTAACTCACCGGGAGATTTGGCGCGACTTTATCAACAGTTCGGCACTCTGACGAGCATTCGCGCCGAAATCATACGCGGGGGCACACCGGTGATGTTGTCGTACACGATTCAAAATT
>JBKJVA010000122.1:0-5278 GCA_046589675.1 Usitatibacteraceae bacterium | reverse complement strand
CGCCGACTAACCACGGAGCGCACTATGAAACAAGTACTTCTTTTAACTTTAATTGCCGCTTCATTTTCTTTCGTGGTTGCCTCGACCGCCAACGCCGCAGCCACCGTCGGCCAAGTTGCGCCCACTTTTGTCTTGAGTGACACCAATGGTAAATCGGTCAATCTGTCCGATTACAAAGGTAAGACGGTGGTACTTGAATGGCATAACCCCGAATGCCCATTAGTGAAAAAGCACTATGACTCGGCCAATATGCAGGGCATGCAATCGAAGTACACCAGGGGCGGCGTGGTCTGGCTGGCGCTAAGCTCCACCGAGCCCGGGCATCAGGATTACAAAAAACCTGAGGTTCTGAACGGGCTGTTGAAAACCAGCAAAGCGGCGCCGACGGCTTATTTGATGGACGAAAACGGTGCCACAGGCAAGGCTTATGGTGCCAAGACCACACCACATATGTACATCATCAATGCTCAGGGCACACTGGTCTACGCAGGCGGCATCGACGACAAGCGTTCGGCCAACATTGCCGATATCAAGGGCGCCAAGAATTATGTGGCGGCGGCACTCGATGAAATGAAGGCTGGCAAACCCGTCACAGTTTCCACCTCAACACCCTACGGTTGCAGCGTCAAATACAAATCGTAAGGGCCGCTTCTCGCTGCGCGCCATAAGTGCTTCGCGGTGCGAAGTGTTCGCGCATGCGCAGCAAAAATTGCAATCATGCGCCGGACACAGCAGTCGACTATTGACGATTTTCCAGCAGTGCCACCGTCCCCAAACCGCCATCGGCGCAGATGCTGACAATCGCTTTTTTTCCCGGTCCCATCGCCGCCAGCTCTTTGGTCGCCTGACTCAAAATTCGCGCGCCCGTCGCGCCGAAGGGATGGCCGATCGCAACGCTGCCGCCCATGGGATTCAACCGCTCCCATGGAAATTTGCCCAGTGGATTATTCACTTGTACTTTTTCGCGCAGGAACGCGTCACTCTCCAAAGCGGCGACGTTGCAGAGTAATTGCGCGGCGAAGGCTTCGTGGATTTCCCAGAGGTCAATATCATTGAGCATCAGGCCGTTGCGCGCAAGCAGGCGCGGGATGGCGTAGGCGGGTGCCATCAGCAACCCTTCAGCGAAAATATCCACCCCGGCAATTTCAAAGTCGAGCAATCTCACGCGTGGCTGTTTCGCGGGCAGCTTG
This sequence comes from Usitatibacteraceae bacterium, assembly GCA_046589675.1. Lineage (GTDB taxonomy): Bacteria > Pseudomonadota > Gammaproteobacteria > Burkholderiales > Usitatibacteraceae > UKL13-2. The sequence continues at coordinate 4,088 of JBKJVA010000122.1, read as the reverse complement.
GCAAGGCCAGCCTCATTGGCCACCCAAATGGCAGCGGCACCGTCGGTAAGCGGTGAAGCGTTGCCGGCGGTAATCGTGCCCGCGCCGCTACGATCAAACGCCGGTTTCAGGCTGGACAGTTTTTCGAGTGTGCTGTCCGCACGTGGAATGCCGTCCTTAGCCGTCCCGTTAAGGCTGATGACGAGATCGTCGAAAAATCCGCTCGCCATCGCTTTCACTGCATTTGCGTGACTCTGGCAGGCAATTTTGTCCTGCGCCTCGCGCGGGATTTTCCACTGCTTGGCCATTTCCTCGCAATGCTCGCCCATGCTTTTTCCTGTGGCGCGGTTTTTGACGCTTGGAATATGCAGCTTGATGTCGGCAAATTTGATGCTGGCAACGGCGTCAATACGTTGGCCAAGACTGCGTGCCTGCATCACGCTGCGCAACCAGTTGGACAATCCCTGGGTGAGCCCGATCTGCACCTGGCTCATCGCCTCCACCCCGCCAACCATTGCCAGCGGCGCGTGTGCAGATAGCATCCCTGACGCCTCGAATACGCCGACCATCGAAGTCGAGCATGCCATCACCGTGGAGAAAGCGGGCGTTGCTGCATCGAGTTTGGCGTCGATCTGCACTTCGCGCGCGATGTTGCTCCAGCGCATGCCAGGGATCACAGTGCCCCAAATCATCAGATCGGGCTTGGCCAAGTTTGCCATTGCCTGTGCGACCGGCACCGACATCTGAATCGCGTCGAAACCTTTGAGTGGTCCATCTACTTTGCAGAAGGGGGTGCGCAGGCCCGGCGAAAGGTATATGGGAGTAGTCATTGCGACGGGCATGATGAACCTTTGGGAGTTAGTTGACTGATTTTACGCCGGACGCTACCGTGGTCACCTCACCGAAAAGCGCGACGCCAATCACTTGCAATAAGCTTTCTTTGTCAATATCGAAGTGGAAGGCAGCGGGAACATAACACTCACCCAGGAACCCACCATGAGCCATCCTTTGACCCGAGACGAATACGACGCGCTCGAACAGGTAAAAACAACGCCCAAATCCGCCAAGCCCAGCGCCTGCATCGCCAGAAACGCCAAGCATCTTGTCGGCATCAAGTTTCTCATTGCAAGAAAGGATGGCAGCTTTGCGCTAACCGAAAAAGGCACCGAGGCACTGTTTATTAAAAGTTGTATCGCTGGATTACGCGCCCTCGCAACCGATCCAGGCACTAAACTGGATGCAACGGTCACGACGTTTCTCGGCAGGAAGGGGCACATTGTCGCGAACGTCCAGTCTGGACATTTCGATGTCACGCCGAAAGGCCTCGAATGTCTGGCAGATATTGCGCTCAATTCCTGAAATGGGCCGAAAAGGTACGGGTCCGCAATAGAGGGGGCGAAGTTGCTCCACTCACTCCGTGTACGGACGTCACGCTTCCCATTGTTTGAGATTCAGGAATTCGCGACGCGTCCTGGGTCCATAGGTCACGAAATGGGGGTCCGCATGTTCGCGGTATGCCTCACGGGCAAGCGCAACCTTGTCACCCTTTATGTGCTTTTTGAGCACGTCAGCCGGTACCGGATAAATCTGGAGTGCGTTAAGGCCGAACACGTTCGCGCGCAACTCTTTGGTGATTTGTGGATATCCATACTTATCGCGAAATGCCGGTGCGATCTGGAAGGTGCGAAAGGCCTGTATCTGATCCTGGGGTGAGCCGTACCAGATCGAATCGGTTCCCCACAGGACGTTTTTCTCCCCGCAGCATTTGAAAAGCTTGCCCAGCGCATGCGCCGCCGAATCAGGGTCGCGCATCAACAACCGCCACGTTGAGCCGAGCTCAGCATATACGTTCGAACCTGGCGCGATACCGTTCTTGATCAAACTGGTCACCAGCGCATCGATCCCGTCGATGCGTTTTTCATCGTACGGGCCCTCGGGCGTATTTGCCACAAAACCCGAGTGATAAATCAGAAAGTTGACGTTCGGATAACGCTTGGCGACACGCCCAACATCAACACAGGTCGAATGCTCATAGGAACGCTGCCCGAAGGCGAGGCCTTTGTGTATTGCAATGTTGCGAACCCCCAGCTTGACCGCCTTGTCGATGAATTTAAGGCCAATCTCGTCGTCGAGGAAAAACCCTTTGCCATCGGCACCCCACTGCGTATAAGTTTTCCACGCAGCGATCTTGTGTCGCGCGGCCATTTCATCCATGGCGTCCAGATCGCCCGGCGAATTTGGATTGACCCGGCCGTGAATATAGAGGCGATGGGTGCCCTCCAGCTTCTCGACGATTTTTGCCGTGGCTGTTGCTTCCTCGATGGTCAGTGGCTCGTCCAGCCGTGTGGACGGCACAAACGAAAGCACCATCAAGTCTGTGTCGGAATCCATGAATACATCCTTGATGAATTCGTCCTGGCCGATGCACTGCAGATAATCGAGGTCTCCGGCGCCCTTTGAAGGGCCGCAGCCCTGCGTTTTTGGCATTCTCAATGGGCGCGCGCCAGGCGGCAGACGCTTGGTCCACGCACCGGTCGGATTTACGAAGTGGCCCTGCACATCGAAAATGAATTCATCACCGTCGACCGCCGAACGTGCGGCGACCAGATCCAGCGCAGCACTTTTATCAATATCAAAGTAACTACCGCGTGCGCCTTGTTGGGCATAGGCGGTGTTCATGCCGAGCAGCGATCCGGCGACGCCGCAGGCCGAGACCAGAAAGCTGCGGCGATCAAGCCCGAGACGTTTTGCATTGCCAGTCGCCGTTTCATGAGCCAAATAATTGGCATGGTGATGCACAGGATCAAGCGGAATAGGCTCGTATTCGCCGTTGGATGACGCATCGAGTTTGACGGGTAGACGCAAACCCTCTGGATCGTAGTGAAATTTCATCGCGGCCTCCTTGAGATGAAATTTAAGTCTATGCGATCTGTTCACAAGTGGCTAGCCGCTCTCCATCAAAACATTTCTCCTAGTACTGCCGTGTATTCAACCTAGATTCCTCACAGCACCGCAAGCAAGGTCATCCACAAAAACAGCGTTTCGCACGTCTTTTTTGGCAATTGGTCGCAATCCGTTTGAGCTCCCGCACTCACCGGCCTAAAGTTCGGTCATCAACAACGCAACAACAACATCGACCCCCAAGGAGCCAAACATGAAAACCGAATTCACCAGCAGCAACAAGGACAATATTGGCATTTCTACCATCATCGCCGTCAGCCTCTTGGCAATTGCCAGCGGCCTGTTCAACAGCAATGCTGCCGTCAGCAAACAGGCAGTGACCATACAAAAGTACGAAACCATTGTCGTCACTGCCTCACGCACGCCCGAGGCTACACTCGAAACGATGGTAGTGACTGCTTCTCGCAAAAACACCCGCGCCTGAGGCAAAATTTGCGGGGGGCAGCAACGGTTAAGTGATTGCAGGTCGCACATAGCAATGTGTGGCGCTTTGAAAACAAACGGCGGGCTTCGGTCCGCCGTATTCATTTACCTCATCAGCACGCGCCATATCGTGGGAGCAATATTTTTAACTCTCAATGCGCCTCCTCCCAGTTCATTCCCACGCCCGGTTCCGCCACCAGCGGCACTTCCAGCTTGGCCACCCCGCTCATCAGCTGAGGCACTTTCGCTTTCACGCGTGCCAACTCCGATTCCGGAACTTCCAGCACCAGTTCGTCGTGCACCTGCATGATCATGCGCGTAGCAAGCTGTTCCGCCTCCAGCCAGCTTTGCACCGCGATCATCGCGAGCTTGATCAAATCTGCAGCGGTGCCCTGCATCGGCGCGTTAATGGCGGCCCGTTCGGCACCTTGGCGGCGCCCCTGATTGCCACTGCGAATATCGGGTAACCACAACCGTCGCCCAAACACGGTTTCGACGTAGCCGCGCTCCTGGGCGTCGCTGCGGGTGCGATCCATGTATGCCTTCACACCGGGATAACGCGCAAAATATTTGTCTATATAGAGCTTGGCGGCGGAATTTTCTATGCCCAGATTGCTGGCGAGTCCATACGCGCTCATGCCATAAATTAATCCGAAGTTGATCACCTTGGCATAACGGCGCTGCTCGCTCGATACCTGGTCGCGTGGCACGCTGAACACTTCCGA
>JBKJVA010000049.1:0-2388 GCA_046589675.1 Usitatibacteraceae bacterium | reverse complement strand
TTCCATGCGGAAATTATACGGTGCGGTCAGTACAATGCAGTCATGAAAAAACTGATTGTTAAAGGTGGCCGCGACAAATCCCTGTTGCGGCGCCATCCCTGGATTTTTTCTGGCGCGGTGAAGTCTGTTGATGCCCAAACGGTGTCAGGAGATATCGTTACCGTTCAAGCAGAGGACGGCCGGTTTCTCGCTTATGCAGCATTCAGCGAAAAGTCGCAGATCATCGCGCGCGTGTTGTCATTTGATGTCCGCGACAGCGTCGACGAAGCTTTCTATCGACATCAAATCAAAACATCCATTGCGCGCCGCGCGCCGCTACTATCCCAGACCAATGCGGCGCGGCTGATCCACGCAGAGTCTGACGGTCTGCCGGGGCTGATTGCAGACCGCTATGACGACGTTATCGTCATGCAATTACTCACGGCGGGCATCGATTCGCAACGAGACATGCTCGCGAAGTTGTTGATGGAAGAAACCGGTGCGCGTTCGATTTACGAGCGCTCAGACGCCGATGTACGTGAACTCGAGGGTCTGCCTGTGCGCAGTGGATTGATCGCAGGAGAACCCTTGCCATCCGAAATTGTGATCCATGAAAACGGCATGAACATCGCCGTGGATATAGCATTGGGTCACAAGACCGGGTTTTATCTCGATCAGCGCGACAATCGCGCTCTCACAAAGTCACTCGCCAACAACGCCGACGTCCTAAACTGTTTTTGCTATACCGGCAGCATGAGTGTGGCCGCCCTTGCGGGCGGTGCCGCATCGGTACTTTCCATCGATAGTTCAGGCCCGTCGCTGCAAATGGCGGCGCACAATGTCCAACTTAACAGCCTGGACTCGAGGCGCGCGGAGTGGTTGGAGGCGGATGTATTTCAGGCGCTGCGTAAATTGCGCGACCAGGCGAAAAGTTTTGATTTCATCATCCTCGACCCGCCGAAATTCGCCCCCACCGCGCATCATGCCGAGAAGGCCGCGCGCGCCTACAAGGATATCAACCTGCTCGGCCTGAAGCTGTTGAGACCAGGCGGTCATTTGATGACTTTCTCATGCTCGGGCGGAATCAGTAGCGAACTGTTCCAGAAAATTGTGGCGGGCGCGGCACTGGATGCGCACGTCGATGCGCAAATAGTTCAGCGTCTGGGGCCCGGTGCCGATCATCCGGTGGCGCTGCATTTTCCCGAAGGCGACTATCTGAAAGGGTTGCTGCTGCGTCGTTGAGCAGGGCCATTGTCAGTGTTGTCATTTGTTTGACAGACTCCCGCCACCGGCTTATTGTGTGATCTCGGCGGGACCTTTTAACGAATTATCGGTAAAGCGATAGGCACGCAAAAGGAAACAACCATGCGAATAATAACAATCGTCGTACTCGCCACTCTTGGATTCGCAGTCAGTGCGCCAACTTATGCCCAGTATTACGGTGGCTTGCCGCTTAGTGCCAAGCGTGGCACATCGGTGCCAGATGCGGGCAACTTGCTGTTTGGCTCGCGTTTTTTCAGCGCAGCGGATGTGTTGGCCAACGGCGGCACAGACCTGAAATTTGGCTATCGTTTTTCACCGAACCTGATGCCGCACATCGCGTTGGTCGGGCAATATGCAGACGCCAGCCGATGGAGCGGGCAACGAATTATTTTCGGCGGGTTGCGAGCAGACCAGAAAACAACTTCCTATGGCCTCGACCTGGTGAACACACTGCCAATATTCGAGCGACTCTCGTTGACCGGTAGTGCCGGGCTTGCACGGGTGCGGGCGGACAGCGTTTTTGGCGGTGCGGTGCCGATTGGATTGCATAACGATAATGAGGGTCGAACCACCTCGGCTGGCAGAGTGGGCGTGAGCGTGCAATACGATTTCAATCGCAGCCTGGGTTTCAGATTCGGGGTGGAACGTTACCGCAACCTGTATGGAAGCACTTACGGCGGTAGCAATATCGATGCCGATACTTTTTCATTCGGGCTGCGCATTCGCTTCTAGCGCCGCCGCGGCCACGCGGAAATAAAGCGTTGTTATTGGCAGCTTTTACTTTTTGCCAATGAGGCCATCGGCCGGAGAACTCGGCGAGGCCTGATAAATTTTCTTCGGCATGCGCCCTGCCAAAAATGCTTCGCGCCCGGCCTCGATCGCTTTTTTCATTGCGCTTGCCATCAGTACGGGGTTCGATGCTTTGGCGATTGCGGTGTTCATCAAAACGCCATCGCAGCCCAACTCCATCGCAATCGCAGCGTCAGACGCTGTGCCAATACCGGCGTCGACCAACACCGGCACCTTGGCGCGGTCAATGATGATCTGCAAATTCCACGGATTCAATATGCCCATTCCCGAACCAATCAGCGACGCCAAAGGCATCACCGCCACACAACCGATCTCTTCGAGCATCTTGGCCTGGAT
>JBKJVA010000061.1:0-3570 GCA_046589675.1 Usitatibacteraceae bacterium | reverse complement strand
TCTCTTGTCGTACCGCTGCCCGCCAATGCGGCCACCCAAGAAAAGCAACGCGTCGCGCAACGTGTTGCGCCAGAGCGACCTCTCATGATCGCCGTTGACGATACGCAACGCAACAGCATTCGGTTGATGCAGGCGGCGATGGAACATTGATCGCGGGGCGCAGCATGGCTCATTAGGCCGAGAATCACTGGCTCTAATAGCCCGCAAATTCATACCGCGCCAACAAACGAGTTTGGCGCGTCTAACGGCAAACCGAGTTCGGGCCTTGGATAAGTAGTTGGCCCGTCATCTAGCAAGTTGGATGGCCGCGCCGGGGCTGATGTTGCGAGACGTTGGCTCCGGTTCCAAAAATGGAAAATATCAGGATATCTAAATGGCAAGACGATCAAAAGAACCCACTACACCGACACCGTTGTCTATTGCGGCTGCAAATCCTCAGGCTCCGCTGCAAATTGCACGAGGGGCAATACGACCAAGCATCATCGTGGAGGGCATTGGCATGTTCGACGACTCGCCAGCCGGACGCAAAGCGATTTCGAAAATTCGCTGGTGGCATTACGTCATCGGATATAGAAAATAAGTTTTGCCGACGTTTTGCCGATACCCCATGGATAAATACGGACAAATTGGGTTTTTTCGCATGTACAAATTTACACAAAAAAATAAAAAACGGGCTACACTAATAAGCGTAACCCGTTGTTTACAATACTCTAAAGCTGGCGTCCCCAACCGGATTCGAACCGGTGTTACTGCCGTGAAAGGGCAATGTCCTAGGCCTCTAGACGATGGGGACTCACACGTCTTACTTCAGTGCTACTTACTATAAAAAAATGACTACATCAGCGTCTTTTAACAACGAACGCCAACGAATCAGCTAACTCTGTGGTGGAGGTAAACGGGATCGAACCGATGACCTCTTGCATGCCATGCAAGCGCTCTCCCAGCTGAGCTATACCCCCACATGGAAGTCCGCAATTATAGCCGCAGCGGGGCCTTTTTGCAAAGGCGGTTTACCGCGGATTTCATGGCGCATCAGGCACTCGTTCGGCCATTCAGCCTCAACAACACCTCATCGCGCCCCAACACGTCCAAAATTGCGTCAATCGCAGGCGTCTGTGTTTGGCCGGTTACCAGCACACGGAGCGGCATCATCAACTGCGGCATTTTCAACCCATGTTTGGCCACGGTGGTTTTGATGGCAGCGTTGATTTCGCTCTTCGACCAATCAATTTCCGCCAAACGTCGGGTGAGCTCGGCGAGCGCAGGTTTGGCAGCGTCCATCAGGTGCTGCGAGAGCAACGCATCCTCTATGAGGGGTCTGACATAAAAGTAATGCGCCGCCGCGGCCATTTCCACTAACGTCGCCGCACGGTCACGAAGCAAGTCGCCGACACGGGCAATATCCGGCCCCGGCTCAAGTACATAGTTTTTCCTTTGCAGAAAAGGTTTTAATTGAGCCGCCAGCGCGCCAGGGTTTGCACGCTTGATGTGTTCGTGATTCAGCCACAACAGCTTTTCAGCATCAAATCGTGATGCCGACGCACTGATTTTATTGGCGTCAAACCACTGCACCAATTGCTCGCGTGAAAATATTTCCTCGTCGCCATGCGACCAACCCAAGCGGGCGAGCATGTTGATCATTGCTTCCGGCAAATAACCTTCGTCGCGATACTCCATCACACTCTTGGCACCATGGCGCTTGGAAAGCTTGGAACCATCGGCTCCCAGAACGGTGGGGGTATGCGCAAACACCGGCGGCGTCTTGCCCAGCGCGTAATACATATTAATTTGCCTTGGCGTGTTGTTGACGTGGTCGTCACCGCGAATGACATGGGTGATGGCCATATCAATGTCATCCACGACCACACAGAAATTGTAGGTCGGCGTGCCGTCTGGCCGCGCGATCACGAGGTCATCGAGTTCGGCATTGGCAATCTCGATGCGGCCCTTGACCTGATCCTCCCAGACGACGGCACCTTCTACCGGATTACGGAAGCGGACAACAGGTTTAACGTCAACAGGAACGGGCGGTAAAACCCTGCCGGGTTCGGGACGCCAGCGTCCGTCATATCGCGGCTTTTCGCCATTCGCTGTCTGCACTTCGCGAAGCGCATCCAGTTCTGCAATGGAGGTGTAGCAGTGGTACGCCTTGCCCTCTTTAGTCAACCGCGCGACCGCAGCTTTATAAAGGGGCATGCGCTGCATCTGGTAAAACGGGCCCTCATCGTAATCCAATCCCAGCCACGCCATCGCCTCGAGGATCACCTGAACTGCTGCCTCGGTGGAGCGTTCCTGATCAGTATCTTCAATGCGCAAGAGAAACTTGCCGCCGTGGTGGCGTGCATAGGCCCAGGCGAATAACGCAGTGCGGATGTTGCCAAGGTGGGAATAGCCGGTTGGACTCGGCGCGTAACGGGTTCTAATGATCATGTTTTAGTCTTCGACGAGACGCGAATTATATAGCTCACATCTTTGGCAAGGTCACGCCCTTTTGCCCTTGATATTTTCCGCCACGATCCTTATAGGAAGTCTCACAGACTTCATCGCTTTCAAAAAACAACACCTGCGCAACGCCTTCGTTGGCGTAAATTTTAGCGGGGAGAGGCGTTGTGTTGGAAAATTCCAGCGTCACGTAACCTTCCCATTCCGGCTCGAAAGGGGTCACGTTTACGATGATGCCGCAACGCGCATAAGTCGACTTTCCCAGACAGATCGTCAATACGTTGCGCGGGATCCGAAAATACTCGACGGTACGTGCCAATGCGAAGGAGTTAGGCGGAATGATGCATGCGTCTGCCTTGATGTCGACGAATGAACTCGGATCGAAATTTTTCGGATCGACGATGGTCGAATTCAAATTGGTGAACAACTTGAATTCATCCGAACAGCGTATATCGTAACCGTAGCTCGATGTGCCATAACTGACGATGCGCTTCCCATCGGCCTCCCGCACCTGTCCAGCCTCGAACGGCTCGATCATGCCGTGTTCTTTGGCCATACGGCGAATCCACTTATCGGCTTTTATGCTCACGCTGCCTGCTCCCTTTTTTCTTTAGCTCTCATATAGCACCAAAATTACATCCGCAGCTTGTTCCCGGATCGGAATCAGGGCCTGATACTCAGGTGAATCGTGCCATCTATTTGCGGCATCAAGATTTTCGAACTGCAATGCCACCACCTTCTCGTGTGAGAGCTCACCACTCAATAGCCGTTGCTGCTGGCCGCGGAAAAGTAGTTCACCCCTGTATTGCTTGATCGTGGCGTCGACGCGACTACGATACTCTTCCCAAGCGTCGGCATTTTTCACCCGAATATGTCCTATGCAAAAAGCCGACATGTCAATTCTCTTCGGCTTGATCGAGGTGTTCGGCGCAATACAAAACAGCCCGCTTGTGCGTCTGCGTTGCTGGTTCAGCCGAGTATTGGGCAATATGATTGAGCAGCAGACGCATCGCTTCCTGATGCTCACCAAGGTGGTAGCGCGCCATTGCCAGAAACACATCGAATTCGGGTGCGTCAGGAAAAACTGCTGCACCTCTTTGCAGAATGCGGGCGGCGTCGCCAAATCTT
>JBKJVA010000169.1:0-5050 GCA_046589675.1 Usitatibacteraceae bacterium | reverse complement strand
CGGGGCAAAACCATTGATATGCATGCGCTCACCCATCAGGTGATCGGCGACGTGAAACATGACCACTTCGCCAATGAAGATCGCATATGCGCCTAACGCTTGATGGCTGTGCAACTTGCATTCCATGCTCGCCTGCGATTCGGCAACGCGTGGAACCTTTACCCGCAATGACTTTGCCACGTGCAAACCGGCCGCGCTCAGTTCACTTGCATCTGCCGGAAAATCAGCGGCTGAAACATTCATCGCCGCCAACACATCTTCAGTCACCATGTTCACCACGAACTCGCCGCTTGCGGAAATATTTCTGGCCGTATCTTTCATGCTGCCATCGTCGTTGCGGCCAACGCTGATCAAAAGATACAACGGGTTGCTACCCACGGCATTAAAGAAGCTGAATGGTGCCAGATTAACAACGCCTTGATCATTCTGCGAAGTCACCCACGCGATCGGACGCGGCACCACCAGATTCGTCAGCAGCTTGTAGTTGTCGATGGCGGCGTTGGTGGTCGGATCGATGTGCATGATGTGTTCCTGATTTTCTGGTCTGGTCGGGCATCACGGGAAAGTATAAGGGGCATCCTGATCGTTATCGTCAGGTGCTGCGCATGACCTCGGTTAAGTCCCGCTCATTCGAGGCAAAATAGCGGTCAGCATGAAACCCATTGCTCTCACCGCCCACGACGGGCAGCCACTTGCCGGCTATCGTTTTGATCCTGTCGAAACACCGAAGGCCAGTATCGTCATTGCCCCGGCAATGGCGGTACCACAGTCTTTTTACGCGCCTTTCGCGACGTATCTTTGTTCGCAAGGTTACGCGGTGTGGACGTTTGACTATCGCGGCACCGGTGAATCGTTGCGCGGCAGCATGCGTGGCGTCAAGGCCGACCTCACTGACTGGGTAGCACGCGACTACGACAGCGTGGTCAATGTCGCGGCGGACGCCCGCCCCGGCGCACCGGTCATTGCAGTGGGTCACAGTTTCGGCGGCCAGTGCGCGCCATTGTTGCCCTCGCGCGCGCGCCTCGCCGGGCTTATCAACATTGCCGTGGGCAGCGGATCGGGCCGCCATAACGCGCCGGCCATTCGCCATAGCGCGCCGTTCATGTGGCACATCCTGGCACCGCTGTTATGCCCATTGTTCGGATACTTTCCGGGTGCGCGACTCGGCGTGATTGGCGATATTCCCACCGGAGCGATGTTTCAATGGCGGCGCTGGTGCCTCACGCCCGATTACATCCTCAGTGGTGAACCTGGCGCACGCGCGGCTTATGCCAGCGCGGAATTTCCGGTCCTGGCGTTAACGTTTGCGGACGACGAGTTGTTGCTGGAAGATGGCTCACGTATGTTGCACGCCGCGTACAGCAAACGGCCCGCAGACTATCGGCTGATCGTGCCTGCGGAATTCGGCCTGAAGCGTATCGGCCATTTCGGCTTCTTCAAGCCGCAAAGCGAAGCGGCGTTGTGGCCGATGGTGACGAAGTGGATTGAAGACCGGTAGGTTCACTAAGCGGGGTCGCGCAGCAACCGCGCCGACAGCCCGGTTCCTGCAGGGGTCGGCGCGTATCGTGAGGGAAAAAATCGTGCAAACTACGCTAACTATGTTTCGCCTACCTTCCTGGATTTCCATTTTCTGCGTCAGCCTCGCCGCCACCGGCTGCGGGACGATTGCGGCCCCACCTGCCATTGCGCCTGCCATCATCAGCGTTGCGCAATGGGGCGGCACTGCGGCGACAGCGTCACTGGCGCAACCGCACACTATCAGCCATATCACGCTGCATCATCAGGGCCTGCCATTCCCGCGTGGCAAAGATCCGCAGAAATATTTGCGCGATTTGCAATCGTGGTCGCGTCAAACCAGGGGCTGGATCGATGTGCCGTACCACTACGTGATCGATCTCGATGGACTCTTGTATGACGGCCGCGACATCCGCTTTGCCGGTGACACCAACACCAACTACGATCCGGCGGGACACGCCCTGATCGAAGTGGTCGGCAATTTTGATGAGGTCGAACCAAACGCTGCGCAACTGGATGCGGTGGTAAATCTGATGGCGGCGCTTGCTGCGCGCTACAACGTGCCGGTCGAAAGCATTCGCGGTCACCGCGACGTCGCGGCCGGTACCGAATGCCCTGGCAAAAACTTGTATCGCTACCTCGAAAACGGCTACTTTCACGCACAGGTACGGGCGCGTCTGGCGCGTTGAACATCGTGAGGCTTATTCTTCTTGTTCGCTGCCTGGTGATTCAGGTTCGCATGGCGGCAATGATCTTACCGGTGCCTGGCAACGGTGCGATTAGTGGCAGAAAAGCATCCCGAATACCCCGCCAGTAGCTGAGTTTGGTGAATCGCGGCAGAGGTTCATTTACAGGAGTCTTCTCGTGTACCTGCCATTGCGCGCGGCAATGGCTTGGGTGCGTGACCTAAACATAGGCCGGTGTCAATGACGATCCGTCGACGGTCACGCGAATATCAACCAATACAAGCGCTCGCACAAATATGTCGATTTGGTGGGGGCTACCTGCTTCGTCCACGACAGTGGCGGTGAGCATGGGTCGTTTCGTGTTTAGCGGAAAGAGGGATTTGTTTTCCGCGATTATTTTGTCTTGTGCAAGCAGACGCATCCCGCTATTCCAGTTATTGAGTACTCGATATGAAACGCCGTCGTGTTCAAAGGCCCATTCGTCCTTCGGCGCACGCAATTTGAGTGGGTCAAAATACTGGCGCCATCCACGATGGGTTAGGCGACGCACCAAGGGCGCCGGGGTCAGAACTTCAGTAACCATGTTTGCTCCACTCTTGCTCTGGGTTATGCGCGACCGTAACGGTGCCCAATAAAGTTTGGCAGGCCCTCAATTTTCCCGACATGTCGGCTACGGGCATTTTGCCCTACATGCTTGAGCAGTTTCAAACTTGTGCTCTGTGCCACTGAAGTGCAGTGTCGAATTCGCGTAATACAAGCACTGGTGCGCAGTTTTAGCCAAAACAACTCCACAAGGCCCGTCAATGCTGGCTCTGCCTTATCTAACCCGGGCCAGGGTAAGATTCGACGCTCAAATGGTTTGACGCTGGCATGGAATCTTCCCGCCTGAGTATCGTCAAATTGCTGTCGCAATAACTTCCACCAAAAATGAAAAAATCCTCAGTGTCCGTCGCCGTCGTCCTGGTTGCAGCCCTGTTGTCCACGGGTGTCAACTCCGCGCAACGCGAGGTGACCGAAAAGCCGGTCGTGCCGCGCGCGGTGTCGCCCCGCGGACCACTGTCGGAAGCCGAGCGCAGACTTGTTGACCTGTTTGAAAACGCAGCACCATCGGTTGCCTATATCACCACTGAAAATTTGGTACAGCGCGGCTTCTTTGGTCCCGGTTTGGCGCAGGGCGCGGGATCGGGTTTCGTATGGGACACGCAGGGACATGTGGTAACCAATTTTCACGTCATTCAAGATGCGCAAAAAGTCATGGTGCAGTTGGACGCTGGCAAGGATCCGGTGTCGGCGACATTCGTCGGTGGTTCGCCCGAATACGATCTTGCCGTCGTGAAGCTTTCACAGATTCCGGTTGGCTTGAAACCGGTCCCACTGGGCACATCGCGTGACCTCAAAATCGGTCAATCGGTGATCGCCATCGGTAATCCCTTCGGCCTTTCGAGGACATTAACCGCCGGTATCATTTCCGCACTTGATCGTTATTTGCCGACGCAGGAATTTGCCGAGATCGCAGGCGCGATCCAGACCGATGCTGCGATCAATCCAGGCAATTCCGGGGGGCCGCTGCTCGATAGTGCGGGGCGCTTGATCGGCGTGAATTCTGCGATCCGTTCCAGCTCCGGCAGTTCATCCGGGGTGGGATTTTCGATACCGGTCGATCTGGTCAATCGCATTGTGCCGCAGTTGATTGCGCGCGGCTACGCGGCCACGCCCGGCATCGGCATCATTCCGTTTGATCCGGTTGTCGTGGCCCGTAACGGTATCAAGGGCGTCGTGATCGACCGCGTGCGTGCGCGCTCGCCTGCCGCGACTGCAGGCTTAAAGCCGCTGGCGCGCCGCACCGGCGAAGTAGGGGACGTGATTACGGCGGTCAACGGCCGCAACGTGGAATCGCTTTCCACGTTTGTTGCGGAACTCGATCGCGTGGGCATTGGCAACACCGCCGAACTGACCGTATTGCGGGACGGCAAATCTCGCAAAGAACGCGTACAGGTAATCGATACCAACCAGAAATAGTCGGCATACCGTTACAGGTTTTTGAGCCGCTCGGACAAGGTATCGAGATACTGCGGGAAGTGATGAATATCGTTGTGTCCGGCACCAGTAACGACCACCAATTCGGTATCAGAGCGGATTTTTCTCAGGCGCATGCCGTGCGACAAGCCGATCAGGGTATCGACGTCACCGTGCTGGATCATCACCGCGCCTTTGATCGTGGGTAACCACTCGTCGGTACGCATCGTGTATCGATTAACCAAACCCGGTAACCACGGATAGTGCGCGTCACCCATCGCTTTCAGGCTTTCATACGGCGACACCAGTACCGTCAGATCCGGATGAACATCACTGGAAAGTTTGGCCGCAAGTCCGGTGCCCAGGGAACGGCCGTAAACAACCAGCTTCTTCCCCGCGTAAGCAGGCGCGATCGAGCTCCACGCCGTGCGCACGTCGGTATGCAATTGCGCTTCGCTCTCAATCTGGCCGCTACTTTTTCCGTAGCCCCGATAATCAATAATAAAAAGATCGTAGTTCACGCGTCGGTAAAAATCGACGCTGGTAAGCCATGTTTGCAGGTTGCCGGCATTGCCGTGCAAGAAAAAAACGAACCCTTTCGGATTCGGTAAGCGCAAATGCAGGGCCGACAATTCGGCACCCGCGACGGGTATTCGCACCTCGTGCACGTCGGCGATGGCGAACTGATGATCAGGGCTAAGGGGAAGGGGATGGAAAATTAATGCTTCCTGCCGGAAATAGACGAACGCCACGATCGCTACATAGGCGAGTACCGCCAAAGCCAGCAACGATAATGCTGCGCGCCGGACGGCGCTCGCCCAGCGCGAGCTGAC
>JBKJVA010000281.1:0-15168 GCA_046589675.1 Usitatibacteraceae bacterium | reverse complement strand
CGTTCACGCGCTTCGCGCAACGGCAGATCGAATGGAATGCGGCTGATCGCACCCGATGCCCCCACTGGATCGAGTCCGATTTCACGGGCTACACGTCCCACATCTTCGGCAGAAATTTCGCCTGTCAGGCTAGTCAGTGCGAGCGTTTTTACCGCACTCTGCAGTACCGGCAGGTTGCCCGGCCACTCAAGATTTCTGAGCGCATTGAGTGCGGCAACACTGAATTGGCGCAGCGGACACTCATTGGCCTCCACCATTTGCAGCAGGATTGTATTGGCCAGATCCGGAAGGTCTTCCGGATGCTCCCGCAAACTCGGAATGCGCAACGTCACGCCGGAAAGCTGAGCAAGCAGCGTCGAATCGAATTCGCCGCTCTCAATCAGCGGCAGCATCGACTGCGCGGTTGCTGCGACCAGACGAACGTTGAATTTTTCGAGCTTGCCAAGCAGCTGTCCCAGGCCCTTCTGTTCATTTTTATTCAGTGTTTCGAGCTGGTCGATAAACAGCACGCCATCGCGCGCGTCGGCCAGCGGCGCAAATGGGTTTTGCGCGAGCCAACTGTGCTCAGCGGGCTGAAGCCACGCAGTATTGCGCTGATGCACCATGCGCGCAATCAGCTCGAATCCACAGCCTGCTTCGCCGGTTAATAACAGTGGTACTTTCAAGCGACTTACCTGTTCGAGTCGTTGCCGGAGTTCGGTCACGACCTTCGCGCGTCCGAGATGCGCGAAGGTGAGTCCCGGCTTGGGAAGCATTTTCCCACCCGCCAGCGCTTTGCCAACGGTGGCGATAAGCTTTGGCAGGCTGATCGGTTTTTCGAGAAAATCAAACGCACCGATGCGCGTGGCCTCGATGGCCGATTCAATGGTGCCGTGGCCGGACATCATGACGACCGGCATGGTAAGTTGGCCGGAAACCGCCCACTCCTTTAACAATGAAATGCCATCGGTATCGGGCATCCAGATGTCGAGTAACACCAGATCAGGGCGTTGTTCCCGGCGTGCGGTACGCGCCGCAGCCGCATTTTCGGCGACCCGCACGTTGTAGCCTTCGTCCGTCAGAATTTCCGAAAGAAGCTCACGAATGCCGATTTCATCATCGACCACCAGAATATTGTTGTTTGTTGTCATATTTATTAACCTTCATACATCATACGATTAACTACACATTCGTGGACACGGTCAGCTCCGACATCGGCAACAAGATTTCCACCAACGCGCCGTGCGGCTTGACGTTTACCACCGTCACGCTGCCCCGATGTTCTTCAATAATCTTCTTTGCAATCGCCATGCCAAGCCCGGTTCCTTTCGGTTTGGTGGTGATGTAAGGTTCAAAAATCCGCCCGAGCACATCTTCACGGACCCCGCTACCGTTGTCCTCCACGCTGAAACGAACCTTGCCGTCGCGCACACCTGTTTGCATCACAATCTTTGGTTCAGGAAAACCGGCAAGCGCATCCAATGCATTTTGCGCGAGGTTGTGGATAACCTGTCGCAGCAGTGACGCGTCGGCCGTGATCATGGGAATGTCAGCGGCGAGTTTTAACTCAATGGCGACGCTCATGGACTCATAAAGCACCATGACATCGTTGATCAGTTCATTGATGGAAAGCTCAGTGGGGGTCAGGCGCGAACTGCGCGAATACAAGCTGAAATCGTCGACCATCCCCTTGAGCGCACCGACCTGCGCCACGATGGTGTTGGTCGCACGCAGCAAAATTTCCTGCTCGGCTGCCGGCAATTTGCCGGTCAGCTTATGTTGCAGGCGTTCGGCCGACAACTGGATCGGGGTTAACGGATTTTTGATTTCGTGTGCGAGACGCCGCGCCACCTCGCCCCAGGCGGCATTGCGTTGTGCCTGAATCAAACCGGTGATGTCATCCAACACCAGTACGAAACCAGGTTCGAGCGTGGCCGGCAGTTTTGTTCCCCGCACCAGCAGCGTCTTGCGGCTGGTAGAACCCTCAGCGCTTTCATGACCTGCATAATCAATTTGACGCTCCCACGATTTTTCTCTCAGAGAGACCAGCTGGCTCATGAAATCTTCTATTAACGGCGCAAGTGCAGGTAACTGGGTGCCCCAATCGGACAACTTCACGCCTTTCAATGCGTGGTGGGCAATACCCAGCATCTCCTCGGCATTCTTGTTGATCGTTTTTACGTAAAGTCGCTCGTCAAAGGCGATCACGCCTGAAGTCAGATTGCCGAGGATCGATTCGAGATAGGCATTGGCATGCTCGAGCTCCTGTTGCTTTCTGCCGACAATTTCCGACGCTCCCGCCAGCTGTCTCGTCATGGTATTGAACGCCTGCGTCAGAACGCCAAATTCATCACGACTCTTTACCGGATTCAGCCTTGTGAAATCTCCCTTGGCGATCGCGCGCGTTGAGTCAGCCAATGCGGAAAGTGGTGCAGATAAGCGCTCGGAAAGCAGAAAGGAAAGTGAAATGGCAGAAAATAACGTAAGTAACATCGCCAAGGTAAGGGTGAGCGCAAACAACTGTTTCAAGCCTTCCCGCTGCAGGCCAAGTTGCTGGTAATCGCGGATGCCTGCCTCCACGCTTGACGCATCTGACGCAAGGCTGTTGGGTGCCGCCTGAATGACCTGCAACACCCGTGGCGTTTCAAGCGATGTTTGTGGCATCACGGGCACAACCACCCGCAGATACAGCGACCGATCGGTCTGCGACTCGGCCATTGTGACCGGCTTTTTCCGCAGGCTTTCCTTCACTTCGTCCCGCGTCGGCTTGTCGGCAAACAGTCTGGTCGCGCCGCCGGCAAAAGTGACCAGCTGGCCATCTGCTGCAACTAGCGAAATTTCGTCGAAAGCAAATTTTTTGCGCAACGCGCGCAACAGCTCTGCACCGTCACCATCGCCATTGTTTTCCGCGACGCGGGATGCGGCCTCTACACTTTTGCGGGCAAGCTCTGCCAGGGACACATCGATGGTGCTTTTCCCCAGATTGAGTGCCGCATCGAAGGCTTTCTCCACGGGCACATCAAACCAGGAATCGATGGAACGGTTCAGGAACTGAACCGAAATTGCATAGACCAGTCCACCAGGGATTACGGCCATCAATACCAAAACAGCCATCAATCGTAGCGCCAACTTCGCCCCAAACACGCGGTCGCGTAATTTGCGCACCAGCGAAAAAATCTGGTAGCCGATGAGAGCCAGCAGGCCGACGATAAGCGCAACGCCCACGCCAAGCAGCCAAGGGTAGTGGGTGTCAAAGAAAGTATTATTGCTACTGGCGCGAAACAGCAGGGTAATGAGTGCTACGCCCAATACCACGCACGCGAGCAGGATGGCGCGAATCATGGCTTGTTGTCTCCCGGCACAGTAATGGCCCAGCGATACCAATCCGAGGAAAGCACCCATTCTTTGGAAGCGATCGCATTGAGCTGAAACGGTTTTGGCAGCTGCGATGTATCCAATCTGAAGCGCAGCGCCGCGTCATACCTTTCACCGGCCTTGAGCTTGCCCCGTTCGAGCACCGTCCAGGACCGAACGCGCGAAAGCGCTCGTCGCACGTCTTCAAAAGAGGCCACGTTTTGCGAGATGCCGGAATAGGAAATTCGGTATTGGTCGGTTAGTGGCGTATAGGAAATGCGCCGTTCGCGCGATGCGGAAATGACCGTTTGGTCAAGCCAGTACCAGCGCCCGCGGCTAAGTTCAAACTCGGCGACAAAATAGAGTGGAACACCTTTTCTCACCGCTTCCTGCAAGGTGGCAGTGAGCTGCAATGCGATGTCGGCATCGACCTGATATCCGTCTTCTGAGGCTTCCAGCTTTGCGCTGACAATGGTGGCGCCTTCAGCGCGAACATTCGCGGACACCACAACAGCGTTGAAAACGCACCCGACCAGCATCCACGTCCACCGCGTCGATGACCGCGCAATTCCCGACCGTTGTGCGTTCAACTGCACGCGATTAGGAAGTCTTCTCCAGAAGTGCGTAGAAAAATCCGTCGTGAACATCATTGGGGAGAAGTTGGCCGTCTGCGAGTTGCGGGATTGCGGCGTCATGTCCCATGCCTGTTGTCAAAACGGTTGCGACATTCAATTGGCGTGCGTTCGGTGTTTTTCGCAGGAATTGCTCGATGATTTCCTGATTTTCACCACGAAAAACCGAGCACGTCACGTACAGCAATCTACCACCAATGCCGAGGCAATTCCATAGAACGGCGAGCAGTCTGGCCTGCTGACGTGCGAGCGCAAAAATATCGGTCTCTCTGCGTATCCATTTGATGTCAGGGTGTCGCCGGGTGACGCCTGAGCCGGAACACGGGACATCGAGCAGGATCCGATCAAATGCCAACCCGTCCCACCATTCATCTGGCTTGGATGCATCCGCCGTTTTCAGGGTTCCATGAAGTCCCAATCGTTTCAGGTTGTCGTCGACGCGCATCAATCGGCGCCGGTCGCTATCGATGGCCAGGAGTTGCAACGGCGGTTTTTCCGCCACCATCTCGAGCAGGTGCCCAGTCTTGCCGCCTGGCGCCGCACAGGCATCGAGCACACGCATGCCCGCGACTGGGGCCAGCAAGGCTGCCGCCAGTTGCGCACCAGCATCCTGAACCGAAACCTGTCCCTCACGAAATCCGGGTAGCTCGTTCACGCCAGTCGGCTTTTCCAGCATCACCGCTTGCCCGAATACGAGATGTGCGGCTAAACCGTGTTTTGCCAATAACGCAACATAATCGGCAGGGGCGATGCGCTTTGCGTTCACCCTGAGGCACATGGGCGGGTGCGAACGCGCCGACAATAGCACCGACTCCCAACGTGATGGGTGTTCTTTTTTTACGCGCTCGATCCACCAGCGCGGATAATCAAATTGGGCCTCCTGAGAGGACAAGCGTTCCCGGGCAAATTTCTCCGGAGCTCGCAAATAATTACGAAGTACCGCATTCAGCAGTGGCTTGGCACGAGCGAAGCCGATGGTTTCTGCCGCCGTCACCGCATGGTCAACGATGGCGTGAGGTGCTGCTTTGGAGAATTGCAACTGCGACAACGCCACCAGCAGCAAATGTTTGACCGGCGGATCATTTATCGGCTGCGTCAGTAACAAATCGAGTTGTGCCGAGAGCAGCCCGTAGTGCCGGAGCGTGTCAAAGGAGATAGAGTGGATTGCCGCGCGTTCATTCGGGCTGAGTTTTGTTTCTCGCGCGAGCTTGGTAACCACCGCTTCAATGACGCGATCCAGATTTTTGCCGGACAGAACTTTGCCGACGACCTCTGCGCTTGCGGCTTGCACCGCAATCATGCCGGTGGGTTGTACCGTCGGTTGTGTGGTCATAAGAAGCGCGATCCAGGTTGTATTGTTAAGCCACGAATGAAGTCCGCGATGGACATGCGTTTGCCGCCGGACTTCTGAACGGTGATGAGGTCCAGCGCGCCAACCCCACATTGCACTGTGAGACGCTCTGGCGTCACTGCGGAGACAGTCCCCGGGGCAATCGATGCATCATGGCTCACCGCACTTAGCCTGGCGCGCCATATCTTGAGTGGTTTGAGTGGTTCATCTACAAGCGTGCTCTCGCACCCTGGGGACGGATCAAAAGCGCGCATGCGTCTTTCAATCGCCGCCGCCGGTTGGCTCCAGTCGATACGCGTTTCTGCCTTGTCTATTTTTCTGGCGTAGGTGACGCCCTCGACAGGCTGCGCAATGGCTTGCAGCAAGGACAGTTTTTCGATGGCGTCAACGATAGCGGTGGCTGCCATTGAAGTTAATTTCTCGAATAGCGTTCCGCTGGTTTCGTCTGGCGAGATCGCACAAGTTCTTGTTAGCAAGACCGGTCCAGTGTCGAGACCGGCATTCATTTGCATGATGGCGATACCGGTCTCAGTGTCGCCAGCTTCGATTGCCCGTTGGACGGGTGCCGCTCCACGCCACCGCGGTAACAGCGAGCCGTGGATATTGATACAGCCATATTTTGGTATATCGAGCACCGACTGCGGCAATATCAAACCATAAGCCGCGACCACCATCGCATCTGGTGCTACTGCGTTCAAGGTATTTCGGATAGCGACACCTTTGAGCGAATCTGGCTTTGCGAGGGGCACACCCAGTCTCGCGGCTTCCCCAGCCACGGCGCTCGCCCTGAGCTTCATTCCACGCCCGGCCGCGCGGTCTGGCTGGGTTAACACCAGCGCGATCTGATGGCCCTGTGCGTGCAGCGCAACCAGCGCCGCGGCAGCAAACGGGGGCGTGCCGGCAAAAATAATTTTCATTGGGTTGCAAACAAAAACGCCGGCCTCAAAAGCCGGCGTTTCTATTGGTTCGAAATGACAAATTTACGCGCGGGCAGCCGAAGAGGCGCGCCTCCGGGGCGCTTCCATTTCGGCGTCGCGTTCAAGTTCACGCTGCCGCTTGATCAATTTGTTCTTGATGCGGTTTGCCTTCAACGGCGACAGATATTCAACGAAAACGTGACCGTCCAGGTGGTCTAGCTCATGCTGGATGCAGACAGCCAACAATCCAGACGCGTTGATCGTGAAACGCTGACCATCACGGTCGAGCGCGGTCACCATGACGGTTTCCGCACGTTCAACTTTGTCATAGAAGCCGGGCACCGACAAACAACCCTCTTCGTTGATGGCTGTGCCTTCCTTTTTGATGATTTCAGGATTGATGAAAACCCGAAGTTGGTTCTTTTCTTCGGACACATCTATGACCATCACGCGCTTCAATTCGCCAACTTGGGTCGCGGCGAGGCCAACACCAGGTGCTTCGTACATGGTTTCTGCCATATCATCGACCAATTTCTTGATTTTGTTGTCGATAATTTTGACGGTCTCCGCGACGCGGTGTAGGCGTGGATCAGGGTAGGTTACAACGTCCAAAATGGCCATAATTGCTTGCGAATTGAATAAATTAGGTGCAGAATCTTGAGGAACGACTTTAAGTTTGTGACGCTTTACTGACCGCTAAGTCTAGTAGAAGTCGTCGCATATGGCAAATTTGGTTGTTCGGTTACGGGCTACGGTGTCCGCCATGCGACCTGGTTTACCCCCACAAAAGTGAGATCCGCCATGAAGAAAAGCAAGCTCACACTACTCTTTGTCATCGCTTTGGCTGGTTTTGTTCCCCAGATTGCGCAAAGTCAGGCCAGTCCTGGCGCAAAAGCCGAGACAAATGCAGCGATTATCGCGCCAAGCGCCAATAAGCCAGCTATCAGCAAAGCCACAGGGCCGATTCAGCTTGCAACGGACGCGCCCGCATCCTACATCGTCGTCAAGGGCGACACCTTGTGGGATATTTCGGGGCGTTTTCTGAAACAGCCTTGGCGTTGGCCGGAAATCTGGAACATGAACCGTGAACAGATCAAGAATCCGCACTGGATCTATCCGGGCGATGTGATCTATTTGACTTTTGACGCTTACGGTAATCCGATGCTTTCTATGAACGCCCGTGGCGGCGCTGGAGGTGAAAATGTGCGCCTGCAGCCCAGAGTGCGCGTCGATTCACTGGCCCAGGCAATTCCATCGATTCCATCCAAGGTCATTGCGCCTTTCTTGTCACTGCCGCTGGTGATCGAAGAAGGTGCTCTGGCAAACGCGCCAAGAATAATCGCAACCGAAGATGATCGCGTTGTAATCGGTGCGGGTAATATTGCCTACGCACTCGGCCTTCAGGAGAGCCAAGGCGTGAAATGGCAGATTTACCGGCCAGGTAAAGCGCTTAAAAACGCGGCAGGCGAAGTACTGGGCTACGAGGCCAATTATCTCGGCGAAGCAAAGGTTACCCGCTTTGGCGAGGCTTCCACGATCGAAATATTGCGCTCCACAGAGGAAATTAATCGGGGTGATCGGCTCACGCCCAGTGCGGATATGCCGGTGCCATCCTACAGTCCACGTTCACCGACACAGAATGTCTCGGGTGCCGTTATTTCGGTTCTCAATGGCGTCGATACCGCGGCACAGTATTCGATTGTCGCTCTCAATTTGGGAAAGCGGGACGGGATCGAGGTCGGACACGTACTTGCCACCTTGCGCAGAGGTGCCATCGTAAGTACCGCCGACCCACTACGACAAGCGCCTCCGGTGCCTGATTCTGAGACCCAGTCGAAAGGCACCGTCAAATTGCCCGATGAGCGCAATGGGTTGGTGTTTGTATTTCGCATCTTTGAAAAAGTCTCCTACGCGCTCGTGATGTCGACGCGTCGACCGATGCAACTCGGCGACGTGGTTCAAACGCCTTAGCACCGTTCCAAGTCTGTCCTGATGCCGATCCCTGCGTCCGGCTGTGAGCCGCAGGCTTGGCTCGCTCTCGACCTTACGCCTGGCCTCGGCGGCGAAGGGATGCGAAAGCTCCTCACCCGTTTCGGTGCGCCATCAGCCGTCCTGGCCCAGTCGATTACGTCATTAAGCCAGTTCGTACCGCCCGCCGTCGCGCGCGCCATTGCGCTGGGACCATCGGCCGATAAAATAGACGCCTGTCTGAAGTGGCTCGAAAGCGAAAGCAATCACTTACTTACGTTGTCGGATGCTGATTACCCGCCGCAACTTCTGGAAATCGCTGATCCGCCTCCCGTGCTGTATTTGAAGGGCAGACGCGAGTTGTTGGGGCGGCCTGGGCTCGCTGTCGTCGGCAGTCGTAATGCCACACCGGGGGGACTGCAAAATGCCGAAGCGTTCGCCCGCAATCTGTCAGAAGCAGGGTTTACCATTATTTCCGGCATGGCCCTGGGGATAGATGCCGCAGCGCACCGCGGTGGCCTGTCTGGTGCGGGTGCCTCCATTGCCGTGGTCGGCACAGGCCTGGACCTGGTTTATCCGGCGCGCAACAAAGCGCTGGCGCACGATCTTGCCGAACGGGGCCTGATCATCTCCGAGTTTGCATTGGGCACGCCTGCAATGGCCAAAAATTTTCCGCGCCGCAATCGGATTATCAGCGGGCTCTCGCGTGGCGTGTTGGTGGTTGAGGCGGCACTTGCGTCCGGTTCTCTTATTACCGCGCGCCAGGCTGGCGAACAAGGTCGCGAGGTGTTTGCAATTCCAGGTTCGATCCATTCGCCGTTTTCAAAAGGTTGTCATCAACTCATCAAACAAGGTGCCAAATTGGTTGATGACGCCAACGATATCCTCGTCGAACTTCACTGGGGTGGTGCCAAACCAGCGACAGCCCTGAAGGAGGCTGACGACACTGAAAATGACCCAATACTGGCAGCGATGGGATACGACCCGGTCACGATTGACGGGTTGCTGGGGCGGACCAAATTACCCACCGACCAATTGATTGCACGACTTACTGAACTGGAACTCGATGGCGTCATTGCATCCATGCCAGGCGGAAACTATCAGCGGCTGCGTTGATCCAATTGGCGCGGACTCGTCGGCATGGTGCTTGATTTCAAAGCAAATTTGGAGAAAGTTTTGACTTTACGCTTGCGATAAAGGTAGAACCCTGCTTATCATTCGTCCCCTTTTGCTGGTTTTCGGATCGGCAATTTCATTAGCAAAAACATCAGAAAAGCACTGAAATTCATGGGCAAGTCCCTTATCATCGCCGAGAAACCGTCCGTCGCCAACGACATTGCCAAGGCACTGGGCGGTTTTACCAAACAGAAAGATTTCTTCGAAAGCGACGAGTACGTTCTGTCGTCTGCCGTGGGCCATTTGGTCGAAATCGGCATGCCCGAAGAGGAGGAAGTCAAACGCGGCAAATGGACGTTCGCGCATCTGCCTGCTATTCCCACCTACTTTCAGCTCAAACCGATCGAAAAAACCGAAGATCGCTTAAAGGCGCTGCAGCGATTGCTCAAGCGCAAGGACGTTGACGCGCTCATCAACGCATGCGATGCGGGACGGGAAGGCGAATTGATCTTTCGTTACATCGTGCAATTTGCAAAGGCCAAGCAACCCATCAAGCGGCTGTGGCTGCAATCGATGACGCCGGCTTCGATTCGTGCGGGCTTCAAGGACTTGTTGCCTGACGAAGCCAAACTGGGCTTGGCCGACGCTGCCGTATGTCGCAGCGAATCGGATTGGCTGGTTGGCATAAACGGCACGCGAGCGATGACAGCATTCAACTCGAAGTCTGGCGGATTTCAGCTGACCACCGTCGGTCGGGTTCAAACCCCGACGCTTGCGATCATGGTTGAACGCGAAGAACGCATCAAGGCATTTCGTCCGCGCGACTATTGGGAAGTTCACGGCATTTTTTCTGCGGCGGGCGGAGACTATCCGGGCCGTTGGTTCGATGAAAAATTCAAAAAAGTTGAAGACGATGAGCATCTGCGAGCCGAGCGCCTGTGGGATGAAAAGAAAGCGCGCGCCATTGTTACCAAGTGCTTTGGAAAAATCGGTGTTGTCGAAGAAGAATCCAAGCCGACCACACAAGCCTCGCCGTTGCTGTTTGATCTGACGTCATTACAACGCGAAGCCAATTCACGTTTTGGCTTTTCCGCCAAAACCACGCTGGGTCTTGCCCAGGCGTTATACGAAAAACATAAAGTGCTGACTTACCCGCGTACCGATGCGCGCGCACTGCCGGAAGACTATATCGAGACGGTAAAGGAAACGTTGCAGGTGTTGAAGGAAGGCGAATACAACGTGTTCGCCAAGAAAGTGTTAGACAGCGGTTGGGTGAAACCAAATAAACGAGTCTTCGACAACAGCAAGATTTCCGACCACTTTGCGATCATTCCGACCACGCAGGCGCCCAAATCGTTAAACGAGATTGAGACCAAGCTGTATGACTTCGTGGTGAAGCGTTTTCTCGCCGTCTTCTACCCGTCGGCTGAATTTCTGCAAACCACCCGCATCACCCGAATCGAGTCCGAGGCGTTCAAATCGGAGGGCAAAGTATTGGTGAACGCGGGATGGCTGGCCGTTTATGGTCGCGACATCGACGATGAAAATGCGGCAACCAATCTGGCGCCGGTAATTTCCGGTGAGAAGGTCAAGGCCGAGACCATCGAAGTGAAAGCCAATACAACCAAGCCACCTGCCCGCTACTCCGAGGCAACGTTGTTGTCAGCCATGGAAGGTGCCGGCAAGACGATTGACGATGAAGAATTGCGTGCCGCAATGAAAGAAAAAGGCCTTGGTACACCCGCAACGCGCGCCGCCATCATCGAAGGATTGCTGTATGAAAAATACCTGCATCGCGAAGGCCGAGAGCTAATTCCGACCGCCAAGGCTGCGTCTCTGATGATTGCATTGCATGGCCTGGGGATTCCGGAACTATATTCGCCTGAACTCACCGCCGACTGGGAGAAAAAACTTGCGCTAATGGAAAAGGGTGAGCTAAAGCGCGAAAAGTTCATGGCTGAAATTATCGACATGACCGCACACATTGTCGGTCAGGCAAAGAACTTCGAGCACGACACCATCCCCGGTGATTTTGGTGCCATTGCCGTGCCGTGCCCAAAATGTGGCGGCGAAGTGCACGAAAATTACAAGAAATTCCAGTGCGTGAAATGCGATTTTGGTTTTTGGAAAATTCTTGCCGGTCGTCAACTTGAACCGGCCGAAGCAGAAACACTCATCGCGAAACGCGACGTTGGTCCGCTGGATGGCTTCCGCAGCAGATTGGGCCGCGCGTTTTCCGCGAATCTTATTTTGAATAAAGAACTCGGCATCGAATTTTCCTGGGGCGATGGTGCCGGCGACGATGCAGAACCGCCAGATTTTACTGACCAGCAATCGCTTGGACCCTGTCCGAAATGCAAATCAAATGTATTTGAAATGCCCAATTCGTATGCTTGCGAAAAATCATTTGGTGCTGCCAAGACCTGCGATTTTCGCTCCGGCAGGATGATATTGAAGCGCACCATTGCCCGTGAAGAAATGATGAAGTTGCTGGAAACGGGCAAATCTCCGCTGTTGGAGAAATTCATTTCCAAAAAGGGCCGTCCGTTTTCCGCTTTTCTGGTGCGGCAGCCGGACGGCAAGATCGGCTTCGAATTCGAGGCGCGCGAACCGAAAGCGGGTAAAGGCGGCAAGGGTGCAGCAGCAGCCAGTGCTACTGCTGGTGCGCTGCGCATACTTGGTAAGCATCCCGACGACGACCAAGTCATTTCGGTTTATGCGGGACGCTACGGACCGTACGTCAAGCACGGTAAAACCAACGCGACCATTGCCGACAAAGAGAAAGCTGACACGATTACACTCGAAGAAGCGGTCGAGTTGCTTGCCGAAAAATTCGGCGCGCCGGTGAAAAAGGTCGCTAAAAAAATAGTGAAAAAGGTGATCAAAAAAGAGCCCAAAAAGGCCACAAAAGCGCTGGTACCAAGCCGAAAGAAAGCCGCGTAGTCGCGAATCCAGCGCGCGGCATCGTCGGCGTCGCGCGCCTGCTTCACCAAGCAGACGCGGTATGCTTGCGGTTAATAATCCCTAACCGTTAGCGTCATTTTTTCGCCGCGCGTGATCATGTCCAGCGAATACACTCTCAGCAAATTTTCATTATTTTCGGGCGAGCAACCGTCGCTCGAACAGTTTGTATTGCTCTCGGTGATGATCCACGTACTAGTCATCGTCCTGTTTGGCGACATCACCGGCGGTGGCGCACAGCGTGGCGTAAAACTGTGGGGTGCATTAACGGTGACCGTAAAGGGTGTGTTGCAAGACAGCGCCGACGGATTGAAACTTGATCGGGGCGCAATGCTCGTGCAACCCACCCGTGCAACGCCACCAATGCCCGCATCTTCGGCCACGGCCTCAGCATCTCGCCAAGCGCGTGTGTCGGCCCCGTTTGCAGCTCCGCAGCTTATAGAAGACATCGCCCGTCCCGCGCAGGCGCCTGACTTTGAGATGCCGCCGGTGATTTCAACCGATGTGGAGAAGGCGGTAACCGAGTTTGTCGTTCCAAAACCTTCTGCGGACCGTGTTTATGTACCGCCACCGCTCCCCGTAGAGAATGTCCCTCCGTCTCCGGCTGTGCTCCCGCCGCCTGTGCCGGTCGTCGTGCCGATGGAACCGAAGCGCCACGAGGAAACCGTCGCAGCACCTGCCCCCGCTCCGCCACCCGAACCATCCCCGCCAAAGGTTGTGCGCGAAGTTGCGAAACCGGTGGCACCGCCGGAGCCCGCGCCGCGTGACCTCGTTGCGCCACCGGCGCAACCAGTCGTGCAACCAGTCGTGCAACCAACGGTAACCGCACCTGCAAAACCGGAACAGGAAATTGTTACGCCCATGGTGGTGCCCGTTGCGACGAAACTGCGGGAGATTGCGGCACCGGCACCACTCGCACCCTTGCTGCCGAGCGAGCCGCCCGCGCGCGCGGAAGCGCCATCACCACCTAAGATCGACCGCGAAGTCATCAAACCGGCTGCACCGCCTGCCACCGCCCCGGTGGCGACCCCGTCACCGATACCAACTCGCACGCCAATCGGTTCACCCACCGGTGTACCATCCGGCGCGCCCGGCACCGACCGCGATCTCCTTAAACCCCGCGTCGATACGACCCTGCCGTCGACCGATCTACTCTCACCGGCAACCGGCAAAGCGCCCGGCATCGACCTCGACGCCGTGCGCAGACG
Organism: Usitatibacteraceae bacterium; assembly: GCA_046589675.1. Classification (GTDB taxonomy): domain Bacteria; phylum Pseudomonadota; class Gammaproteobacteria; order Burkholderiales; family Usitatibacteraceae; genus UKL13-2. The sequence continues at coordinate 1,682 of JBKJVA010000281.1, read as the reverse complement.
CGCGCGCGAAATATCGAGCGGCGGCACCGGCCCACGCACGGTTTTTCCGTTTCCCGGCACACCACCGCAAAAGCCGAAGACCAAAGAACAACAGGCATTCGACAAAGCACTGAAGAAAAACGACTGCCGCGATGCCTATGCCGACATGGGCCTTGCGGCAGTGGTGCCACTGGTATTGAGCGCTGTTCGTGAGGATGGCTGCAAGTGGTAATGAAATTGACCCTGTTTGTAACCTGTTGCCAATGAAAATCCTTTTCTATTCCCCGGAAAAAAATCTCCAGCCATGGCTTGACGAAATCAGTGCCGCCCTTCCCGGGGCCGAAGTGTGGGCGTGGACGCCTACTTGTGCAGAACGCCAAGCCGACTACGCGGTCTTGTGGGCGCCACCCCTGGAGTTATTCGCTTCACAGCGCGGATTGAAAGCGGTATTCAACATTGGCGCTGGGGTCGATGGTTTGATGAAGTTGTCCAACCTCCCAGCCGGGGTGCCAATCGTGCGCCTCAATGACGCGGGTATGGCCGTGCAGATGGCCGATTACGTTTGTCATGCCCTCATCCGCCATGCGCGCGGTTTCGAAGCATACGACGTTCATGCGAAAAATCGCCAATGGAAACGTGAACCCCCGATCAGCCGCGCCGCGTTCCCGGTAGGAGTCATGGGGCTGGGTGACATCGGCGCGCGCGTGGCCCAAGCGGTCGCGGCGTTCGAGTACCCTACCTTCGGCTGGTCGCGCACGTTGAAGACTTTGTCCGGCGTTACCACGTTCGCCGGCAGCAAGGGCCTTGATACATTCCTGCAACAAGTACGCGTGCTGGTGTGCGTGTTGCCACTCACGCCGGACACAGAGAACATTTTGAATGCGGCGACGTTTGCAAAACTGAAACCGGACGCTTACCTGATAAACGTTGCGCGCGGCCGCCATCTCGTGGAGGACGATTTACTTGCGATGCTTGAAGGTGGTCAGCTTGCTGGCGCGACCCTCGATGTGTTTCGCGAAGAACCGCTACCCGCCGGGCACGCATTCTGGACACACCCGAAAATTACCGTCACACCGCATATTTCTGCGATCACTTTGCGTACAGAGAGCGTGGTGCAGATCGCGCAAAAAATACGCGCCTTGGAGCGAGGCGAGGCTATCGACGGGGTCGTGGAAACCGGGCGCGGCTACTAGACGCTAGCCCGCGTGCAACTCGCGCACGCAACGGCCGATGCGTCGGTGTAGCAGACTCCGCAAGGTGACGCCATCGGCGTAGCCAGCATGCGCGAATCTGTTGGAGGCAAAACTGCCGGGATGAGCCGGGCTAAATGAGACCTCAACATGTAAAACGCCATGGCGTGGGGCTTGCCGGGCAATAATGTTTGGAAAGCCGCGCGGGTGCTTGTGTTCACATTCCAAATTGAAATGAATTGGCAACAGACTTCTCAGGCGGGGGACATTTCCGCATGCGCCACCTCCAGTCACATTCGCTTTGACATCCCCGCATCATCGCGCCGCAACTTTTGCGACACCACTACCGCGATGGCCAGCGCGAAGCCGAGCGCGTCCCATAAGGGTTGCGGCACGAGCATCAAGACGCCGCCGATGATGAGCATCACGCGCTCGATCAGGGTGGTGCGCTTTAGCAGCCAGCCTTGCGCGCCCGCAGCGAGCACCGCCACGGTGGCAAAGGCCAGCGTGACG
>JBKJVA010000194.1:0-4385 GCA_046589675.1 Usitatibacteraceae bacterium | reverse complement strand
GAGCCACGTCATCAACGGTGTGTCATCGGCAAGTCCGCGCATCAGCGTCATGGCGGCATGGGTATGCAGATTGATGAGTCCAGGGATGAGCACGTGCTCCGCTAAGACCACTTCGGGGACACCCGTAAAACGACCACGCGCAACTTCGACAGGAAGAATTGCGAGAATCCTGCCGTGGTCGACAACAAGTGAATGGTTTTCCAATACCAATCCCTTCGGTTCGACAGGAACGAGCCATCGCGGCGAAATTATTTGTGGTGTTGTCATGTAAACCCGAGTCAAGTGGATAAAAAATTCAGTCTACAAACAAAAAGCCCCGCGTAAAGCGGGGCTCTTGCGAAACGGTAAGGGTCTATTACTTCGATACGCCTTTGAACTCAATGTCCACGCGACGATTCTTCGCGCGGCCTTCTTTGGTCTTGTTGGTGGCGACTGGCTGCGTCTCACCTTTGCCCAGCATCGTGATTTTCGCAGCGGGAACGCCTTTCGCAACCATGTATTCCTTCACTGACTTTGCACGGCGCTCGGAGAGTTTCTGGTTGTAGGCGTCGGTGCCAATGGAATCGGTATGGCCCGTTGCAATAACCATTTCGATGTCAACCCTTTGCATCTTGGCAACGGCGTCGTCGATCGACTGTTTGCCGGCGGGCTTCAATACAGATTTATCGAAATCAAACAGCGCCTCGGCCTGGATTGTGATCGCTTGCTTGACCGACGAAGGTGCAGCGGCTGCCGGAGCTGGTGCGATAGGAGCGGCAGGTGCTGCCGGTGCTGCAGGAGCCGCCGGTGCTGCCGGCTTGGCAGGCTCAGCTTTTTTGGGACTGCAATCAGGGTGCAAGATACCACTTGTCTGCACACAAGCGCCTTGACCATCTCGAACCGGCAGACCTTGTGAATCGGTTAAGACAGGCATGACGTCAGCGTACGCGGCGCACGCGGCCAAAGCAGCAGCGGCAACGTAAATTTTTGCCATGTTGGCTTTATTTACGATCAGGGAAATCTTCATTTGGTACTCCCGGGAGGATTAAAAAATTTTTGTCGTTGGTCGCAATGCGTAATGGCAAGGCGATTCAGAGGCGAAGTTTTACTGAAACTCGGTAAATCATACACGATTCGATTTGCCGGACACAACCTTCGCTTCGCGTTTTTGCAACAACATGCACCATTGAGTTGCACATTAGCAACATCCAGACCGGCGACTGGAAAAACCACAACCTGTGGTAGCTAACAGGGTAAGCGGCACCAAACGCATGGTGGTTTTGAGGCAAAGCGTGGCATTTTGCGGTGGCTTGTGTTAAATTATCGAGCTTAGCGCAAGATTAATTTATTAAAAAACAAGCACTTAGAAGAACAGCAACCTAGAGAGCCGCAACGTGACTGAACCGCTATCACCGCAATTTGCAAAAGAGACCATTCCAGTCAGTATTGAAGCGGAAATGCGTCAAAGCTTCCTTGAATATTCGTTAAGCGTGATCGTCGGTCGGGCATTACCCGATGTGCGGGACGGCTTGAAACCGGTGCATCGCCGTGTTTTGTACGCGATGCACGAGCTTTCCAACGATTACAACAAACCATATAAAAAATCCGCTCGCATCGTCGGCGATGTGATCGGCAAATACCATCCGCATGGTGATACGGCGGTGTATGACACGATTGTGCGCATGGCGCAGGACTTTTCCCTGCGTTACATGCTCGTCGATGGACAAGGTAACTTTGGCTCCGTGGATGGCGATAACGCGGCCGCAATGCGCTATACAGAAATCCGCATGTCCAAAATCGCGCAACAATTGCTCGAAGACCTGGATAAGGAAACAGTCGACTTCGGCCCGAACTACGATGGCAGCGAGCACGAACCGTTAATTCTTCCGGCGCGTTTTCCGAATTTGCTGGTGAATGGGTCGACCGGTATTGCTGTTGGCATGGCCACCAATATACCGCCGCACAATCTTTCCGACATCATCGATGCCTGCCTCAAGGTTCTCGAAAATCCGGCGATAGACATCGAAGAACTCATTGCAATCGTGAAGGCCCCTGATTTCCCGACAGCCGGAATCATTTATGGGCTGGATGGCGTTCGGGAAGGTTACCGAACCGGCCGCGGCCGATGCATCATGCGTGCACGAACCCACTTTGAAGATCTGGAAAAAGGTGGTCGTCAGGCCATCATCATCGACGAGTTGCCTTATCAGGTAAATAAAGCCAACTTGCTCATCAAGATCGGCGAATTGGTGCGTGACAAGAAACTCGAAGGCGTTTCTGATTTGCGCGATGAGTCTGATAAATCCGGTATGCGCGCGGTGATCGAGCTGAAGCGTGGCGAAGTCCCGGAGATCGTGCTGAATAATCTCTACAAGATGACGCAAATGCAGGACACCTTCGGCATGAACATGGTGGCCCTGGTAGACAACCGGCCGCAACTGTTGAACCTGAAGCAGTTCATCACGGCGTTTTTGCGTCATCGCCGCGAAGTCATTACCCGCCGCACCGTGTTTGAATTGCGTAAAGCCAGAGAGCGTGGCCATGTTCTTGAGGGACTCGCCGTGGCACTCTCGAACGTCGATGAAATTATCGAGCTGATCAAGAAATCCGAGACACCCGCGATCGCGAAAGAAGGCCTGATCTCCAAAATCTGGCGTTCCAAACTGGTTGAAGAAATGTTGACCCGCGCGATGGCGGAACAATATCGGCCTGAGGGCCTGGCCAAGGAGTTTGGTCTTCTCAATAACGGCTATCGTCTATCGGAAGCGCAGGCACAGGCAATTCTCGAGTTGCGTTTGCAGCGGTTGACCGGGCTGGAGCAGGACAAGATCGTTGTTGAGTACAAAGATGTCATGGAGAAGATCAGCGACCTGCTGGATATTCTCAATAAGCCCGAGCGTGTCTCGTCGATCATCGCGGCAGAGCTGGGCGATGTGAAGCATCAATTTGGCGACAAACGTCGGTCCGAGATCGTTGCCAATGCGCAGGAAATGTCGATGGAAGATTTGATTGCCGCCGAGGAGGTCGTGGTGACGATGTCCCACACCGGCTATATCAAATATCAGCCGATAGCAGACTACCGGGCACAGAAGCGCGGCGGACGTGGTAAGCAAGCCACGGCCATGAAAGAAGACGATTTCATCGACACCCTGTTCATCGCCAATACGCACGATTACGTGCTGTGCTTCTCCAATAAGGGACGGGTTTACTGGGTGAAAGTGTACGAAATCCCATTAGGCTCGCGCGCCTCGCGTGGCAAGCCGATCGTCAATCTGTTGCAGATGCAGCCGAACGAAAAGATCAGTGCGGTTCTACCTGTCAAGGATTTTGCTGAAGACAAATACGTGTTCTTCTCAACCAGCGAAGGGGTCGTAAAGAAGACCGCGTTGTCAGACTTCAGCAACCCACGCAAAGCGGGCATCATTGCCATCGCGCTTGATGACGGTGACAATCTAATCGGTGTTGCGCAGACCGATGGCAAGTGCGACGTGATGCTCTTCTCCAACGAAGGCAAAGCGGTGCGCTTCGAGGAGGGCGATGTACGCAGCACCGGTCGCGATACACGCGGCGTGCGTGGCATGAATTTATCAAAGGGCGGCAAGGTCATCGCAATGCTGGTTGCCGAGGACGAACAGCAAAGTGTGCTTACGGCAACGGAACGTGGCTACGGGAAGCGCACCTCGATTGTCGAGTACACCCGTCATGGCCGCGGCACGCAAGGCATGATTGCGATCCAGACCAGCTCACGCAATGGCAAAGTCGTGGCGGCGATTCTGGTGCGCCCTGAAGATGAAATCATGATGATCACAACAGGCGGCGTATTGATCCGCACCAAGGTCCGGCAGATTCGTGAAATGGGCCGCTCCACCCAGGGCGTGACACTGATCAATCTGGATGAAGGTTCCAAATTGTCGGGCTTACAAAAAATCGTTGAATCCGATGAGGAAGACGGGTCATGAAGGTGTTGAAATTAGCAATTGCTGCGCCGCAGGTCGCAAAGCTAAACGAAGCCAAAAGTACGACCAACAAGTAAAAAATGGCTCGCGTTTATAATTTTTCTGCCGGACCTGCGGCAATTCCCGACCAAGTCCTTGTGGAAGCGCAGCGAGATCTGCTTGATTTCCGCAATACCGGCATGTCGGTGATGGAAATGAGCCATCGCGGTAAAGTGTTCATGGAGGTCGCCGCTGAAGTTGAGGAGGATTGCCGTACGTTGCTGGCAATTCCTGCGAACTATAAAATTTTGTTCCTGCAGGGCGGTGGAAAAGGCGAGTTTTCACTGGTGCCCCTGAATCTTTTACGCGGGAAAACGCAGGCTGATTACGTCAACACCGGGCACTGGTCGGCAGGTGCGATCAAGGAGGCCGGTAAGTATTGCGACGTAAAAGTGATCGCATCAAGCGAAG
>JBKJVA010000362.1:0-6576 GCA_046589675.1 Usitatibacteraceae bacterium | reverse complement strand
GAAATACTTGGCGAGTGCTCCACCAAGCGCCGCCGGTTTCACCTGAAACTCATCGATGAGAATGTCTTCTACATTTTTGTTCTTGCGCCGCGCGGTTCGCGTTGCAAGTTCGAGCTCTGCGTCGGAGATTATGTTGTCGACGATAAGGTAATCAAACTTGGATTTGGCCTGGCCAGGAATCTGTTGACGCACGCGGAACGCAATGGCAAGCGTCTTCGAAAGTTCGACCAGCCCTTCCTCGGCCAACGCTGGAAATGGTGTACCCGGTAAGTGGTTGATTACCTGAATGACACCCAGCAAATCGCCGCCGCCCTCACCTCCGGTGATCGGAACCACCATCATTTGCTTGGTTCGATAGCCGGTACGTTGATCCACCGCTTTCAAAAAAGCCAGATTTGGCGAGAATCTTTTTAATTCCGAATCGTCATAAACATCCTTGATGTTCATGAATCGTTTGTTTAGTGCACTACATCCCGCAATGGAGCTCTCCGAAAGCGGCAGTTTGATATCTTTGAATGAGTTGAGGCCCGATTTCACCTTGGAAACGATGGATTGACTATCCTCCGACAACGTATAAATCGTAAGGCGATCTGCATCGAATAGCTGACAGATGTCACGGGTCACATCGAGCATGATTTCGTCGATGTTGGTCGTTGAATGGATGCGATTCGTTACCGCCTGAAGCTTTTTGGAAAACGCCAGTTTCGACGACATATCCGCGACATTTGCGGGTCCACTAGCTTTCGGTTCCAATACGGCACTCATTTTACAACCCCGTCTTTCTTGTTTGTCTGTAAATGACAGACGCCTTCGCATTCGCTTTTGAATCGACCAACTATATCGTCAGCTCCATGCCGTTCTCGAGCATCCTCGGTCGCCATTTTCCCGCATTTCGCCCGATCTCGCTCATCGTCAGGTAAATCTCGCCCGGTTTGAGATGCGTCACAAAAACATCTACCGGCCGTGTGAGTTTCGACAGTTCTTCGGCCAACATACTCGGACACAAGTGTTTCGACGCGATCGCAATCTCACGTTCTTTGTTAGGGAAGGCGGTTTCAATGATCAGGTACTTCAGGTTATGCGCCCGGTTGGCGATGTCCCACAACGCATCGTTGTTGGTTGTATCTCCGCTAAAGATGAGGGTTGCCTGTCCGCTGTCAAGCAGATACCCAACCGCTGGAACCGTGTGAACCGCAGGGATGGCGGTAAATTTACGGCCATCGAGATCGATGGTCTCGCCCACCTGAATTTCCCGATAAACCATCACCGGCTTTTCCGCGTCAGGAATCTGCGAAAAATCAGGCCAAATTTTCCAGTTGAATAGGTGTTCTTTAAGAATTTGAATCGTCGCCGCCGTGCTGTAAACAGTAAGGGGCCGGTCGCGCATCCAACACACTGTGTCAACGAGGAACGGAATGCTGGTCACATGATCGAGGTGCGAGTGGGTCACGAACACGTGATCTATCTTGACCAATTGTTCGATCAACAAATCGCCAACACCCGTACCTGCATCAATGAGAATATCCTCATCAACCAGCATGCTGGTGGTGCGCAGGTCGCCGCCAATGCCGCCGCTACAGCCCAGAACCTTTATTCGCATCGCTTTTATGCCCCCTCACGACCGGGCCGTTCCAAAACTTGCGGCCTCTGTATTGATTAATAGCTCGCAAGAATTCAGTTCCTGCGCCACAGCCATTATTATGCGCGTCGCAGGCCAAAAAAGATGTGTGATAACTCACACGCACCATAGACACGCAATGCGCTCTTCATTCGGTCAAAATGTGTTCAGATACTTCGCGCGCATTGGGGATTGACAGGGCAATGGTCACGACGACTGTGCACTGCCATCGCCTGGCTACAGTTTGTAAAAGAACTCCATTTTTATGCCGGCGATTTCGATCAGATCGTAGTCGGCAAGTTGTCTGGCCTGGCCGGTTAGCGCCACCCCATTGATGGTTGGAAACACCGCGCCTTCAACGTGGGTGATGAAGAATCCGGTCGGGCGACGCGTAATTACCGCCACCTGTACACCGGGTTTGCCGATGGTCGTCAGATTCTTGATAAGGTCGAGCGTCCGGCCTGCGGCTGCACCGGAAAGCACTTTAATGGCTGAATCGCGCGCGGGGCTGTTCGGGTCATGCGGCTGAGGCGCTGGTGCGACGGGCAGGGGCACAGGGGCGGGGGCGACATGCGCGGGTGTGGCGGGCGCGGGTGGCGGGGTGGGTGCAACGGGCACCAATGGCTTCAAGTTAGCGTGTGTATCGGACAAACTTGGGCCAGCGCTATGTACCGGCGGTGGAGAGGGTTGTGGTGGTGGCGCAACTGGCGCGACGACGGCTGCCGACGCTGACGCGACGGGCTTCCTGATGATCATCGTCCTCTCGAAATCGCCGGCAGAAGCCGCCACGGGTGCGTCATTAAAATATTTGAGTTTATGCTTGCCAATCTCAATTACATCGTTGTTTTGCAGGAAATGCTTCTTTATTGGTTTGCCATTGACGAGTGTGCCGTTGGTTGAATTGAGATCCTCGATAAAGGAATCATTCAGGATGGTAATGATGGCAGCGTGTTCGCCAGATACTGCCAAATTGTCCACCGGGATGTCATTGTGTGGTTTTCGGCCGAGTGTGGTCCGCTCTTTGCTGAGGGTGATCTCCTTCAGCACCGTACCGTCGACACTCAAGATCAGTTTTGCCATAGCCTTAACCCTAAAAAAGTTCTTTCGATCATACTTTTGCCGCTGAGATTGCTCTCATCGCGGCGCGTTGTCTATCGTGCAATAACGTTTACCGACAGCCCACTTAATTTGAATTACCGAAACCAGGACTTCACGGTTGCCCAGAAGCCCCTTTCGACGGCAAAGCTCTTGGCGACTCGTACCAGCATTACCGAAACATTGTCACGTCCGCCTGCGTCGTTGGCCGCTTGAACCAACTGCTGGGCAGTCAATTCCAGATTTGATCGCAAGGTGATCAATGTCATCTGGATTTCCTCATCCTCAATCATGTCGTTCAGACCATCGGAACAAAGCAGGAAAACGTCATCTTCCTGAACGTCATAACTGTGCACTTCCGCTTCAACTTCCGGGTCGATCCCGACAGCACGCGTGACCAGATTCTTGTTATGTGACGAACGCGCGTCTTCCTTTGTTATCAGCCCGGAATCTATCTGCTCCTGCAACAAGGAGTGGTCGCGTGTGACCTGCTCGAGTACTTCATTGCGCATCCGGTAGAGTCGCGAATCACCAATATGGCCGACGGTCACAAAGTCGTCGTAAAACAAGCAAACCACCAATGTGGTGCCCATGCCGGCGCAATGCGGATCTTTTTGCGCTGCTGCAAAAATGGCGGCATTAGCTTTCGCGGACTGTGTCTGAACAACGGATTGGGAAAGCGCCTTGGCCGCATCGCGGTCCAACCCCGTCAAGGCATCGCGGTTCCAGGATTCAGCAAGGCCAGCGGAAATCGAAGCGGTCGCCATTCCGCTTGCCACCTCGCCTGCGTTATAGCCGCCCATACCGTCGGCGAGAACGACAATTCCCAACTCAGGACGTGATTCCACACAGTCCTCGTTATGGCCACGAACTCTGCCAGGATCGGTGAGGCTTACAATCTGCAATGCATCATTCAGCGCCAAATTTCCTCCCAACACCCAGTTCGCTTGATTAAATTATTCATTGAAAACTTGGGGCGAAGCAACCTGCTTGTGCGAAAGCGTCAATCTGACCTGAGGTATTCTCTCCCGATCAGATGCGCGTGCGAACTTAAAATCTCATATTAATAATAACTTAAAATAGTTTTTTAGGAAACACTTCTACAAAAAGCCGAATGTACCTGATTTTTCAACAATAAAATCAGGCGGTTGGCGCTTGCGCAAGCACGATAACGGGACCGGAATGAACAAAATCGATCGGCAATACAGCTTGCTACAAGCGCTGGCGGCATTGTTGATCGCATTGTTTTTACTCACTTTTTTGGTTGTTCCGGTGCTAAACGTTGTCTACATTGCATTCGCAGATGGCAGCGGCGGTCTGACGCTGTCCCACTTTGGCGCGTTTTTCGGCATTTCTTTGATGCAGGAATCGTTTTGGAACAGTTTGATCGTGGCGTTCGCGAGCGTGTTTTTCGCATCGATGATTGCGTTGCCGTTGGCCTACTTAACGAGTCGTTTTGAGTTCCGCGGCGCCCTGCTAATTCAAACCCTTGGTGTCTTGCCACTCATCATGCCGCCGTTCGTAGGTGCGGTGGCGATGCAACTAATTTTCGGGCGCTCCGGTTCGGTCAATCTTCTGCTCAATGAATGGTTCGGCATCTCGATCCCACTGATGGAAGGCCTTATCGGGGTGGTATTTGTCGAGAGTCTGCATTATTTTCCGTTCATTCTCCTCAACCTCACGGCGGCGTTGAACAATATCGATAGCGCCATGGAGGAAAGCGCACAGAACCTCGGTGCGCACGGAGTTCGCCTGTTCAGGCGCATCGTTTTTCCCCTCGCGATGCCGGGTTACGTTGCCGGCGCGTCGCTGGTCTTTATCAAAGTATTTGACGACCTGGGCACACCCTTGGTACTCAACGTGACCAATATGCTGGCACCTCAGGCGTATCTGCGTATCACGTCGGTCGGACTGGAAGACCCTATTGGTTACGTTATCAGCGTGATTATGGTGGCGTTCTCACTGGTTGCATTGTGGCTATCTGCGCGCGTTTTGAAAGACAAGGATTACTCGACTACCCAGCGCGGTGGCTCCTCACTAATGCGTCGCCGCCTGTCACCCGCGCAAAGCGCGCTGGCGTATGGATGGATCGGATTATTGCTACTACTCGTGCTGTCACCGCACATCGGCATCGTCTTGCTATCACTTTCAAAGGTGTGGAGCTTTTCTGTCTTGCCCGACGCGTACACTTTCGAACACTTCAAAACAGTTTTAGTCGACAGCCCCCGCATGATCGTCAATACACTTCTCTATTGTGGACTTGCGGCACTGCTCGACGTGGTGATCGGCACCGCGATCGCGTATCTGATCCTGCGTACAAAGGTGCCGGGGAGACAGGCACTCGATTTCATGGCATCAGCGGCGCTGGCTATCCCGGGTATCGTTTTGGCGATTGGCTATCTTCGAACCTTCAAAGGCGTCACCTTGCCTGGCATCGACGATCCTGTTACGACGCTGTGGATCATGATTGCCATCGCCTACGCGGTCCGGCGGCTGCCATACGCCCTGCGCTCCTGCATGGCCGCGTTGCAGCAGGTATCGGTATCGCTGGAAGAAGCGGCGGAGAATCTGGGTGCAAGCAAAGCGCGCACTATTCAACGCATTGTCGTACCGCTGATGGCTGGTGGCATTCTCGCTGGCTTCGTGACCAGCTTCATTACCGCAGCAGTAGAACTCTCGGCCACGATCATGCTCACCACCACCCAGTCGGATGCGCCCATGTCTTACGGGATTTACCTGTATATGCAGTCGATCGCCGGGCGCGGACCGGGGGCCGCCCTCGGTGTGCTTGCTGTCATCATTGTCGCCGTGGGAACGTATTTCTCACATCGCATCATTTCGAGCCGTGCAGGGCAAACTGGTGTTCACGCAAAATTGGAGTAATGGATGAAACTCGGTCGAGTCGAATGCAAGAGTATTGCGCTGGCTTATGGAAATGGCCCGGGCAAAACGCAGGTGCTAAGGGACATTACGTTTACTGTTGCGCCAGGCGAGTTCTTCGCGCTGCTGGGCCCCTCAGGCTCGGGAAAATCCACGCTATTGCGCTTGATTGCCGGGTTCAATTTTGCGCAAGGTGGCCAGCTCACCGTGGATGGTGTCGACATCACGCAGATTCCGCCATGGCAACGCAATATCGGCATGGTGTTCCAGAACTACGCGTTGTGGCCGCACATGACAGTGGAAAAAAATGTGGCGTTTGGCTTGGAGGAGCGAAAATTGCCGCGCAACGAAATCAGCCGGAAAGTGAAAGACGTGCTGGCGCTGGTGGGCCTTAGCGCTTATGCACAAAGACGACCTAACCAGCTTTCCGGCGGCCAGCAACAGCGTGTTGCGCTGGCCCGTACCTTGGCGGTGGAACCGAAAGTCCTGTTACTCGACGAGCCGCTCTCCAACCTGGACGCCAAGTTGCGCGTGCAGATGCGGCAGGAATTGAAGTCCCTGCAACGCCGTCTCGGCATCACCACCATTTTCGTCACCCACGATCAGGAAGAAGCCCTCACCACGTGTGACCGCATCGCGGTACTGGATCAGGGTGTGATACAGCAAATCGGCACGCCAATGGAGCTCTACGATGCCCCTGCCAATCGATTCGTCGCCAACTTCGTTGGCACCATTAATTTCATCGAAGGTGAACTTTCGCATACGCAAAGCGGCTTGGCGTTTTTATCAGCTTTGCTCGGACCGGTATCGCTGCCGGCAAATACAGCCAGAGTTACCTTCGCCAAACCGGCGCTCGCGATACGTCCGCATTCGATCAGCATCATCCCTGTCTCAGTGATGCCGACGCAGTGGTCGCAGGGCGCGATTAACCTGCCTGGCAATATTTTGGAACGAGAGTTTCTCGGTGAATTTGTGCGCTATCG
>JBKJVA010000101.1:0-3790 GCA_046589675.1 Usitatibacteraceae bacterium | reverse complement strand
GCCATTGCACAAAGATCCTTTTGATCGCATCCTGATCGCGCAAGCGCGTGCGGAAGGATTGTTGCTGTTGACGGTGGATAAGGCGGTTGCGAAATATGGGGATGGGGTGCGAAGAGTTTAGTAGTTACTAAGAAAAGTGTTTCATTGCGGTTACCAGTGAAAAACAACGGGAGCCTGGCCCGTTTTCGACTAAGACATGGGATAGGTATTTCGCGGTTGGAACATACTCAAACTTTGCCCCTTGGGCAACTGGGTTACCGCGCATAATGCAAGTGAAGCCTATTTTTTGTGCAAATTTAGGAGTGGTGCGTGAATACTGAAACCGTCCAGCTCGGGATGTTGCCGTCCGCCCTAATTAATGACGCAATGCGTGAAATTGCTCCGTACGTCATAGGATTTTGCCGACGAGAGGAGACGTCTGCTGGAAGCCATCCAGTGTTAATTGGCTCTGGCACACTTGTTCAGGTCGGAAGCTGCTTCGCCATATTGACTGCCGAACACGTGCTACAAGAGCTTCCCACGTTGGGTCGATTAGGTCTGCTGCTTGAGCCGAGTCAGAAGGATTTTACCGTCGATATTCAAGGCCTAAACTACTTGCATATTGCGAGAGGAACCAATGATCGCGATGGCCCAGACTTGGGGGCAATTATCTTGTCGTCTGAAATCGCAAGTGCGATTGGTGCCAAAAAGCAATATTGGAATCTTTCACGAGGTCGGGAGCGCCTGCTAACTGTTCCGCCGGACCGTCATAGCGGATTTTGGATCGCCAATGGTTTCCCTGACTCTGAGAAAGCGGTCGTACAGGAAGCAGATGGCTCAGGATACGTAATGCGCTACCTGAATTTTTGCGGTGTTGGCGGTCCCAATGAACCTGAATACGTAGGAGTGCATGACTACTACAACTTCCCAGTTGTACCTCCTGGCCTTGAGGGCATTCCGCGCAGCTTTGGTGGTATGAGCGGAGGTGGCCTGTGGCAACTTGAAATCCGACGTCCAGAGAACGGCGACTTCTCGATTGCAGGGAAGTTTTTTTCAGGCGTCGTGTTCTATCAGATTCGAGAAGCGAGCGATGTGTCGCTTAAATGTCATGGGCGCAATAGCGTATACACAATTGCACATGATGCGATCTTAGCTAGCTTAGGGTAGATGGGCGGCGTGTCTAAATCAACAATTCATCCACACACCAACCCAAATAAGGACGCAGACCAAAGTCAATCTCCCTTCAGCCAAGCCACACAGTCCACGTAAAACGCCATTCCGCGCACCTCCCAGGCACAAAATGCCCCAAGACCCTCACCAATGCTAGTGTTTCGCGCTTACGACGCGAATGAAACCACACACTAAGCCACAACCACTACACCCTTCCAGAACGCCACCCGCCTCTTGATCTGCTTTGCGGCATCCTTCGGCTCAGGGTAATACCACGCCGCATTCTTGTTCACTTTGCCAACTACGACGACATCGTAATAATGCGCCGTGCCTTTCCATGGGCACACAGTCTGGTGTGAACTCGCTTGCAGATTTTCGGCGTGCGTGGACGCAATCGGGAAATAGATATTGCCTTCCACCACCACTGTGTCGGCGGTGGCAGCTTCCGCGATGACCTTGCCTTGCCATGTTGCTGTTGCCATGTCGTTCTCCTGTTTGGGGACGATTCAAAGTGTTGTACGCATCACATAACCACTGTCATTTCGACCGTAGGGAGAAATCTGCTTTGCAGCAGCTAAAAGGCGCATAGCAGATTTCTCCCTACGGTCGAAATGACAGTTTTTTAGCCCTTAGGTTGGGCTTGCTTCATCAGCCCAACAATGCCAATCATGTCGCTAAATTCAAATCGAGTCGCAGTTAGATGTTGGGCTGGTAGATCTAGCCCAACCTACGTGCTCTAAGGCGCACAGCAGATTTCTCACTACGGTCGAAATGACAATATTTTAGGGCGATGATTTATCTGATTTGCGCCGCATCACTTTGAATCGCATGCTTCCTCTTGTGCTTGTTACTCCGCCGCTTGCGCCGCCTCAGGCTGATAGCTCAACAGCGGCGGGCAACTGCAAAAAACATTCTTGTCGCCGTAAACGTTATCGATGCGACCGACCGGTGGCCAGTACTTGGTCTGCTTCAATCCCTTGACCGGGAATGCGGCGCGCTGGCGCGTGTAGTCGTGCGCCCACTCGTCGCTCATCACCATCGCGGCGGTGTGCGGCGCGTTGCGTAGCGGGTTGTCGTCGCGGTCTGATTTGCCGTCTTCCACCGCACGGATTTCTTCGCGAATCGTGATCATGGCTTCGATGAAACGGTCCAGTTCTTCTTTCGATTCGCTTTCCGTCGGCTCTACCATCAATGTGCCGGCGACCGGAAACGACAGCGTTGGCGCGTGAAAACCAAAATCTACCAGGCGCTTGGCGATGTCTTCGGCGCTGACACCGGTTTTTTCCTTGAGCGCGCGTGGATCGAGAATGCATTCGTGCGCCACCAGGCCGCTCTTGCCGGTGTAGAGCACCGGATAGTGTGGTGCGAGTTTGGCGGCGATGTAGTTGGCATTGAGTATCGCCACTTGTGTTGCCTGCTTCAATCCTTCTGCACCCATCAGCGTGATGTACGCCCATGAGATGGCGAGGATGCTGGCGCTACCGTACGGCGCTGCGGACACGGGGCCGACCGGATGATCGCGGTCGATCATGGCGCGGGCGGGCAGGTAGGGTGCAAGATGCGCGCGCACCGCCACCGGGCCGACGCCGGGTCCACCGCCGCCGTGCGGAATGCAAAAGGTCTTGTGCAAATTCAGATGCGACACATCCGCGCCAAACTTGCCTGGCCGTGCCGTGCCGACCAGCGCGTTCATGTTCGCGCCATCGAGGTACACCTGTCCGCCGTACTCGTGAACGATCTTGCAGATATCGACAATGGCGTCTTCGAACACGCCGTGCGTGGACGGATACGTCACCATCAATGCGGCGAGGTCGTTCTTGTGCGCTTCGGTCTGGCGCTTCAAATCGGTGATATCGACGTTGCCGTCGCTGTCGCACGCGACCACCACCACATTCATGCCCGCAAGGTGTGCGGAGGCGGGGTTGGTGCCGTGCGCGGAGCTGGGGATGAGCACGATATTGCGATGCGCCTCGTTGCGTGCGCGATGGTAGGCCTGAATCGCCAGTAAGCCCGCGTATTCGCCCTGCGCGCCGGAGTTGGGTTGCAGCGAGACTGCATCGTAGCCGGTGATTTCGCACAACATTTTTTCCAAGCCCGTGATCATCTCGCGATAGCCAACCGTCTGGTCGTCGGGCGCGAAAGGATGGATGTCGGCAAATTCCGGCCAGGTCACCGGGATCATTTCGGTGGTGGCGTTGAGCTTCATGGTGCAGGAGCCGAGCGGGATCATGGTGCGGTCCAGCGCCAGATCGCGATCAGCCAGCATGCGCAGGTAGCGCAGCATCGCAGTTTCAGAGTGATAGCGATTGAATACCGGATGGGTGAGATAGGCGGAAGTGCGCTGCAGATCGGCGGGCAGCATCATGTCTACTGAGGCTTCGATGGCCGCGAATGCAGGCGGCGTTTTTTCATTTGACGCGAATATCTGCCAGAGCACGTCGATGTCTTCTGCTGTCGTCGTTTCATCCAGCGATACGCTCACCGATCCGGCGTCGATGCGGCGCAGGTTGATTTTCTTGGCCAGCGCACGCTGGATGATGGCGTCAGTCTCGGTGCCGGTGTGAACCTTCACGGTGTCGAAGAATGCGGCGTCGGCGACGTTGTGGCCGAGTAATAACACGCCTTTTGCGAAGGTGGCCGC